>JBKHJJ010000002.1:0-28994 GCA_046538185.1 Dehalococcoidia bacterium | reverse complement strand
GCGTAGGCTGGCGGAGAGGGTGGGATTCGAACCCACGGTCGCCAAAGGCGACACACGCTCTCCAGGCGTGCCTGTTAGACCACTCCAGCACCTCTCCGAATCGAGTTAGCTCTGTGTCAACCGGAGAGGGTGGGATTCGAACCCACGAGGCATTGCTGCCTACCGCTTTTCGAGAGCGGCACCATCAACCACTCGGTCACCTCTCCGTGATCACACGGAGAATTATACCACAAAGGATAGCTGTGGCCGATGCTTGGCAGGCTTCAGTTCCATGTAGTATGATTGCACTACTTTGCCCAATTTCAGGAGCCACCTTTGATCTGGTTCAAGTTTGCCCTCTGCCTGGCCATTATCCTGTTCGCCGGCACCAAGCTGGCCCAGTACGGGGATGCCATCGCCGAGAAGAGCGGGCTGGGGCGCATATGGATAGGGCTAATACTTGTCGCTCTCATCACCACCATGCCGGAACTGGTCACTTCGGTCAGCTCTGTAGCACTGGTAGGTTCGCCCGATCTGGCCTTGGGTACCCTCCTGGGAAGTTGCTCTTTCAACCTGTCTATCCTTGCTGTTCTTGATATTCTGCACAGGCATACCCCTGTTCTATCTGTGGCAAGCCCCAGGCACGTGATAACGGCCGGCTGGGCAGCTTTGCTTGTAGCCATTGCCGGGGCAAGCATAGTCGCTGCTGACAGGTTTTCCGTTTTGCACTCGGGCTGGCTGGGCATTCCAAGTATTGTCATTATCGTACTGTATCTTCTGGGAATGTGGACGACATTCCGTCGCGAACGCAGCCACCGATTGCAGGCAACGTCAATTACCCCTCTTCAATATCACGGGTTCACCACCAGGACGGTCGTAGTCAGATTTGCTCTGGCAGCAGCAGCAGTAATCGCTGCCGGCATATGGCTATCATTCATCGGCGATGAAATCAGCGCGACTACCGGCTGGGGCGGTACTTTTGTGGGGACTCTCTTCCTGGCCATTACCACGTCGGCACCGGAGCTGGTGGTTGCGATTGGCGCCCTTCGTTTAGGTGCCATAGATCTGGCAGTAGCTGACATACTGGGCGCCAATATGCTCGATATTGCTATGATTGTCCCGGTTGACCTTGCCCACGGTCAGGGGTTCGTGCTTTCCGCAGTATCGAGAAGCCACGTAATAATTGCTTCCGTGGCGGTAATGATGACTCTTCTGGTTATCGTAGGCTTGAGGTTTCCGCAGAAGCGCAAGACTTTTCGGGTAGCTAGCTGGTATGCACCTCTCCTCATCATCCTCTATGTTGTTGGCGCATATGTCTTGTTTACATCAACCACGGGTTTGTGATAAATTCGGTCACACCAGATATCCACTCCTGGAGATCAGGTAAAGCGTAGCCCCTGTAGCTCAGAGGATAGAGCACTGGCCTCCGGAGCCAGGTGCAAGGGTTCGAGTCCCTTCAGGGGCGGTGCCTCAATTAGGGCGTTCCTTAAGGAACCCAAGGCTTGACAGCGGGCTAACAATCTAATATAGTTCGGAGTTTCGGACAACCCCAGCTCTTGTGGTCCTTAAGGGTGAACAGGCGGTTCTTATGGGTGAGCTTCTTGAGATAAGGTGGCATGGTAGAGGCGGCCAGGGTGCAGTGACTTCCGCCGAGCTAGTTGCTCGCGGCGCAATAAGTGAGGGCAAGTACGCTCAATCATTTCCCAGCTTCGGACCTGAGAGGAGAGGCGCGCCGGTTATCGCTTTTCTCAGAGTCAGCGATGAACCCATCAGGATCCGGGCGTCCATCTACGAACCTCACATAGTGGTTGTGCTCGAGCCGGGGTTGTTGGGGACAGTTGACGTGACCTCAGGGCTCAGGAAAGATGGCAAAATCATAATCAATTCCAGAAAATCCCCCGCCGAGTTGAGATCGGAATTCGGCTATGATCGGCCCGTAGCTGCAGTTAACGCTACCAGGATCGCGAGAGAGGCAATAGGCTTGCCTATAACCAATACCGCCATGATCGGAGCCTTACTCAAAATTGCCCCGATCGTCGGTATGGACTCTATGGAGGCAGAATTGCAGGAGCGTTTTGGCCCCCGGGCAAAGGGGAATATCGAAGCCATGAAGAGGGCTTACGATGAAATAGTGGTAGAGGAGTAGATAATGGCAGACAAGCTAACCTGGAAGGACGTAGAAGTTGGCAACATCATTACAGAAGCGGGAAGTGCCAGCTCTCGCCAAACTGGCGACTGGCGGACCGAAAGGCCTGTATTGGACAAGGAGAAGTGCGTCAAATGTGGTTTATGCTGGATTCATTGCCCTGATGCCGCGATAAGACTTACCGAGGATGGATACTATGAGGCCGACCTCTACTATTGCAAAGGATGCGGTATCTGCGCCAGCATATGCCCTCAAGAAGCTATCACGATGATAGAGGAGGAGGAGAAATGAGCAGAAGGGTTGCGTTAGAGGCCTCCCATGCCGTAGCTGAGGCAGCCAGGATGGCTGACGTGGACGTCATTGCCGCTTATCCCATAACCCCTCAGACGCATATTCCCGAAAGACTTGCCGAGATGGTAGCCAACGGCGAATTACGCGCTGCCTATATTCCGGTGGAGTCGGAGCACTCCGCCATGAGTGCTTGCCTGGGAGCTGCAGCGGTGGGGGCAAGGACCTACACCGCGACTGCCGGCCAGGGACTGGAACTCATGCATGAGGTCCTGTATGCCGCTTCTTCCATGAGATACCCCATAGTCATGGCGGTGTGCAACAGGGCTCTTTCCTCACCCTTGAGTATCTGGGGAGACCATTCCGATGCCATGGCTACTAGGGACACCAGTTGGATACAGGTATTCTGCTTGAACAGCCAGGAGGCTTTCGACATGACCCTGTGGGCATTTCGCGTCGGTGAGGACCCCGGCGTTCTCTTTCCCGTAATGGTCCATTTCGACGGCTTTCACCTGACTCACGTAACAGAACCGGTTGTACTGCCGGAGCAGGAAGAAGTGAACAGGTTTCTCCCCAAATTGAATTATCCTTTCGCCCTGGACCCCGATAAGCCGATGACCCACGGGGCTTTCGGTATTCCGGAGGTGTACTCGGAAGCCAAGATAGCTCAGGAGGTAGCGCTAAGGAAATCTAAGTCGGTCATACTCCGGGGCTTTCAGGAGCTTGGAGACATTTTCGGGCGCCGTTATTTCCCCGTCGAGCCGTATAAGGCCGAAGGGGCCCAAACGTTGCTCCTGACTATGGGCAGTTTCGGGGAGACGGCGCAGATTGCCATAGACACCAAGCAAAGCAAAGGAGAATCCGTGGGGCTTATTAATCTGCGTCTGTGGAGACCTTTCCCGTTCCAGGAATTGCGCCAGGCGGTGAAAAATGCCCGAACACTTATCGTCTTCGACCGCTGTATTTCATTCGGAGGCCCCGGCGGGCCGGTCTGCTCTGAGATCAGGTCAGCTCTGTACAACGAGAGGGAAAGACCGATCGTTGTCAGTTTTGTAGGAGCTCTGGGGGGAAGGGAAATGTCACCACAAGACTTCGAGTACGTTATTGACCGCGGCAGGGAAATCGCGGAAAAGGGCTCCGAGGAGCTATTCGAGACGGTGGGTATAAGAGGCGAGGTAACGGGCATAAGAGGTTGAACATGAATGACGGCTTCGTAAAGTTTGGTAAGAGCGCTGTAACTACAGAGGAGTTTGTCGCTGAGGGGCACACCTTCTGCACCGGTTGCGGCGAAGCTCTGGCGTTGAGACTCGCCTTGAAAGCCCTAGGTGAAAATGTGATAATCGGCAACGCCACCGGGTGCATAGAGATCTGCACTTCGCCACTTCCTGTCACTTCATGGCGAGTCCCCTGGATACATACCCTGTTTGAAAATACGGCCGCTGTAATATCAGGCGTAGAGGCAGGGCTGAAGATTTTGATCAAGAAGGGCAAGAGACCCGAACGGGATACTAAGTGCGTGGCCATCGCCGGGGACGGGGGAACAAGCGATATAGGGCTTCAAGCTTTGTCCGGAGCATTGGAAAGGAACCACAATTTCTTATACCTCTGTTTCGATAATGAAGCCTACATGAATACGGGGATCCAGCGATCAAGCTCAACTCCATATGGAGCCGCGACCACCACCGCTCCAGCAGGGAAATTCAGCATTGGTCAGATTACAAAGAAGAAGAACATGGTCGCCATTGCCGCCGCTCACGACATACCCTACGTAGCAACCGCCTGCCCCAGCTACCATTTCGATTTGATGAGAAAGGTCAGGAAAGCGGTTGAGGTCGAAGGTCCAGCTTATATTCATATTCTATCTCCTTGCCCTACGGGCTGGAGATACAGCAGCGAGTTAACCGTCGAGATAAGTCAACTCGCTGTCCAGACAGGCATCTTCCCCCTGTATGAAATAGAGAATGGACGCTACAGATTGAACGCGGACCCGCCCAAACTGAAACCCATCGAGGAATACCTGAAGCCACAGGGGCGATATCGGCATTTGACACGCGAAGACATCGAGAAAATCCAGCAACTGGTAAATGAAGATTATGCCAGGCTTAAGAAACAGGCAGCAGCCTTTCCCCTGTGAATCGAAGGTGCAGGAGCGATGATGTCAGAAGCACAGAATAAACAGGCAGCAAAGGTTTCCAGGACCGTAACCAGGACTGTAGGAGCCTACCGGGGAGACCAGGACATGTTGATCCAGATCCTTCTCGACCTGCAGAGCAAGTTTGGATGGTTATCTCAGGAGGTGTTGGGAGAGGTGAGTGGACAACTGGACGTACCTCTTACCCGGGTCTATCAAATCGCCAGCTACTACAAGGCCTTCAGCCTCATGCCCAGAGGTCGTCATATTGTCAAGGTATGCATGGGTACGGCATGCCAGGTGCGTGGCTCGCCACAGCTTCTGAGCCGAATCTCGGCTATGCTCGACCTGAAGCCGTGCGAGACATCGGAGGACATGCGTTTTACGCTGGACACCGTTAATTGCCTTGGCTGTTGCGCTATGGGGCCTGTGCTTGTTGTTGATGGAGTGTACCACAGGAAGCCCTCGACTCCAGACCTTAAGAAGATATTCAAGACCGCTAAGTAAGGGGAAATATGGTTGAGAAAAGGCTTTCCTCCGCAGACGAGCTTGAGGAACTAAGGAAAGAAGTACTATCGAAAAGAGACCCGGCTAAGCCCATAGTTACCGTGTGTACCGGAACGGCTTGCCAGATCTATGGCTCGTTAGACGTCTACCAGGAATTCATTGATGAGGTCAGGAAACAGGGACTGGAAGCCTCCGTAGCCGAAGCTAAGGCCACTGGATGTCACGGATTCTGTGAACAGGGACCTGTCATAGTCATATTCCCTCAGAAAATCTGCTATGTGAAAGTAAAGGTCGAAGATGTTCCGGAAATAGTCGGTACAACATTGGCCCGCGGGGAAGTCATCGAGAGGCTTCTCTACAGAGACCCGGTAACCGGCAAGACGATAGCCAAAGATCCTGATATTCCCTTCTATAAGCATCAAATGCGCATCGTATTTGGAAACAACAGGCATATAGATCCTAGAGATATAGATGACTACATAGCCCTTGGTGGATACGCTGCCCTCTCCAAAGCTTTGCTCCAGATGACCCCGGAACAGGTTCTGGAGGAGATAAAGAAATCCAACTTGAGAGGCAGAGGAGGCGGAGGGTTTCCTACGGGAACCAAGTGGGAGACGACCAGGAATGCAGCGGGGGAACCCAAGTACGTGATTGTAAATTGCGATGAAGGGGACCCCGGGGCCTATATGGATAGGTCCCTGATGGAAGGGAACCCCCATGCCGTATTGGAAGGACTCATCATTGGCGCCTACGCCATTGGTTCACACGAAGGTTTCATATACGTGCGGCAGGAATATCCCATCGCTTACCAGAATACCGTTCGATCTATAGAGCAGGCCCAGGAATACGGATTTCTGGGAGAGAACATCCTCGGCTCGGGGTTTGACTTCCAGGTCGAGGTCCACCGCGGAGCGGGGGCATTTGTCTCCGGGGAGTCCACCGCCTTGATGAGTGCTATAGAAGGTAAGGTGGGTGAACCGAAGATGAAATATGTTCACACTGCGGTAAGCGGAATAAACGGAAGCCCATCATGCCTCAACAATGTCGAGACCTGGGCAAATGTTCCCCTTATAGTCAGTAGAGGGGCTGACTGGTTCAACTCCATCGGGACAAAGGGAAGCAAGGGTACCAAGATTTTCTCTTTGGTGGGCAAGGTGAATAACACTGGCCTTGTAGAAGTCCCCATGGGCATGACTTTGAGGGAGCTGATCTACGATATTGGTGGAGGAATACCGAACGGGAAGAAATTTAAGGCGGTTCAAACAGGAGGTCCTTCCGGAGGCGTCATTCCCGAGCAACACCTGGATACGCCGATTGATTTTGACGAGCTCACCAAGCTCGGGTCCATGATGGGTTCCGGCGGAACGGTGGTCATGGACGAGGACACCTGCATGGTGGATACAGCAAGGTATTTCATCACTTTCTGCTGCGAAGAATCTTGCGGAAAGTGTATCCCCTGTCGGGAAGGGTTGAGAATGCTTCGTGAGATCCTGACCGATATTTGTGAGGGGAGAGGCGAAGAAGGAGATATAGAGGCAATTGAAGACATAGCTGAGGTTATGCAGGACGCTTCACTCTGTGCTCTGGGCACTACCGCCGCCAATCCTGTTCTTAGCACATTGAAATATTTCCGCGACGAATACGAGGCTCATATAAGAGAGAAGCGCTGCCCGGCAAAAGCCTGCAAGGCTCTCACTTCATACTATATCGATCCCGAGAAATGTACGGCCTGCATGATTTGCTTCCGGAATTGCCCCACCGAAGCAATCCACGGTGGTAAAGACATAGTCCACTGGATCGAACAGGAGAAGTGCATCAAGTGCAACACCTGTTTCGAAGTCTGTCCCCCTCGCTTCAGCGCCGTAAGAAGAATTTCGGGAGAGCCTCTGCCCCCACCTCCATCTCCAGGGACTAAGCCTATCCGTGAGAAGAAGGGGTAAATGGAAATGACCGTAACTTTGCAGATAGACGGAAAAGAAGTCAGGGTAGAGGAAGGGACGACCATACTGGAAGCCGCCAGTGCGGCCGGCATTGAAATACCGGCGCTCTGTTATCACGAGAAACTCATGCCTTATGGTGCCTGTCGAATTTGCAGCGTGGAGGTAGAAAGAAAGGGTAGAGTCAAAGTGGTAGCCTCTTGTGGTTTTCCGGTGGAAGAAGGACTGGTAGTGAGGACCCGCTCCCCCAGAATAGACAGGATCCGCAAGGTCCTCATCGAACTAATGGCTCTCACTACCATGGTAAATGGGGAGGCCGCCGGGGAAATAAAAAAGCTGGCCAGGGAATACGGGGCCGATATACACAGGTTCGAGTCACGCTTCAGAGCCGCCCCAACCAGATGCATCCTTTGCGGAAAGTGCGTACGCTATTGTGACGAGGTTGTGGGCGAACATGCCATAGGCTTTGTCGGCAGAGGGATAGACCGGCGGGTGGTGTTTTTCCCGGAAAAAGCCGCGGCTTGCCTCACCTGTCAGGCTTGCTTCAATTTATGTCCCACAGGCAAGATTCCTTCTGAAACCGACTTTGTGGTCTTCGATGGTTTCTCTCTCGATGACTACCTTACCGGAAGCTCATAGACACTTTCCATATCCTTAGCCCTGCTCTGTCAATCGGACCTTGGCCTGTCCTTTCCACCCTTCTCGTCGCTCGCACAAAGGTAGGCTGACTTCCTGTTCACAAGCAATTGCGCCGGTAGGCCCTTTCCCTTTATAATCTCTTCTTGGCAGCTTACTGGTGCGGATATGCAGCGTTTGAAGCTGCCTTTCATACGGGGTGTGGCGCAGCGGCTAGCGCGCATGGTTTGGGACCATGAGGTCGGAGGTTCAAATCCTCTCACCCCGACCATAACCGAAACATTTTCCTTCTCTCACGGCTTGACAAATGTTTGACGGCGGAATGCGATTTGAGCTATGATTGTTAGCCGCGCCTAACAATTCCTCGGGGAAGATAAATGGAAAAACAGAAAACACAGAGAGAGCGAACCGCCAGCATGGAAGACTATCTTGAGGCAATAGCCAATCTCGGTGCAGGAAAGAAGGCGGTACGAGTAAAGCAGATCAGCGAAATGCTGGGAGTCAAGATGCCCAGCGTCAGTTCTGCTTTGAAAAGACTCTCCGAGCAGGAACTTGTGGAGCACGAAAGATATGGGCACATAAAGCTGACTTCCGCAGGTCATAAGGTTGCCCGCGAAGTAATTCGGCGCCACAGGGCGTTGACTTGCTTCTTTGCTAAGGCGCTGGGCATCGATCAAAAAACCGCCGAGGAGGATGCCTGCAAGATCGAGCATGTTATAAGCCCTTCGAGCATGGATAGGCTGGCGAAGTTCGTCGAGTTCATCGATGCATGTCCACTGGGAAGAACTAATTTCTCCAGCAGGTATGAATACTACTTGCAGCATGGAGTACTCCCTCCGGATTGCTCGAAGAGAGGCGTGAAGAGAAGGCAGTAGAAACGTTGAATTCTCTCGGCTCCCGCTTGAAGGAAGCCAACTTATTGAGAACAGGAGACAATCTAATATCATGTATCAGAATGAGCAATTGAACCTGGCGGAGGCCAGAACCGGGCAAACAGGTACTGTAGTTGAGATTCTGGGAGGCCATGGCTTGATTCGGCGTCTTGACGCTCTCGGTATCAGGCCGGGCAAGAAGGTAACCAAGCTGAGTTCCGCGCTGTTTCGCGGCCCCATTACTCTCAGGGTGGACAGTGCTCAGGTGGCTGTTGGTTTTGGCATGGCCAGGAAAATCATAGTGCAACCGGATAAATACCTCCCGCGAAGTCCTTAATATGAACCGTATCTTGCTTGTGGGCAACCCCAACGTGGGAAAAAGCGCCCTTTTTTCTCGGCTGACCGGGACACACATCATCGCTTCCAACTACCCCGGCACCACCGTCGAATTCACCAAAGGTTATGTCAAGCTGGGGGATGAGCGAGCTGAACTTATCGACGTCCCCGGTACCTATACTCTCGAACCAACTTCGAAGGCAGAAGAAGTTGCCGTCGAGATGCTCAAAGAAGGAGATCTAATCATAGATGTGGTCGACGCCACCAATTTGGAGAGAAACCTCAATCTAACGCTGCAGTTGCTGGAAGTCGGGAAGCCGGTGATAGTTGCTCTCAACATGTGGGATGATACCCGCCACCGGGGCATAAGTATAGATGCTGCCAGGCTGGAACAAATTCTAGGAGTACCTGTTGTTCCCACAGTCGGCGTCACCGGCCAGGGAATAGGTGAGCTGGCGAGGCGTCTGCCCGACGCCAAGGTGGCCGGGAACGCTCCTGCTTATTCCAGTGGTGATGAGCGGTGGGCAAGGGTGGGTGACATCCTCAGCCGTGTGCAATCGTTGAGCCACCGCCACCATAGGTGGTATGAGAGCCTGGAGGACATCACCAGTCACCGGGTGGGAGGAATAGTTGTTGCCTTGTTGGCCCTCTTTGCCACCTTCTGGTTTGTGCGGTTCGTTGGCGAAGGGATAATTGGCTATCTAGGGGAGCCCCTTTTTGAAGGGCTGTGGACGCCCCTACTAATGAAAATGAGCCCCCTCTTAGGCCCGGGCAGCCTGTGGCACAGTGTATTGATAGGCGACCTTATTGGAGGGGAAATCGACTATCTTCAGTCCTTCGGTTTGCTCAGCACCGGGCTCTTCATTCCGCTCGCAGCAGTGCTCCCATACATCATCGCCTTCTACTTCGTGTTAGGAATACTTGAAGACGTGGGCTACTTGCCCCGCCTCGCGGTACTGATGGACACCATAATGCACCGGTTAGGACTACACGGATACGCCATCATACCCTGTATTCTGGGATTTGGATGTAATGTGCCCGCAGTTATGGCAACTCGAATTCTGGAGAGTCGTAAGCAAAGGTTCATTGCAGCCACTCTGATCTCCATAGCCATTCCCTGTGCTGCCTTGCAGGCTATGATAATAGGAGTAGTGGGGCGGCAAGGCATGCAATACGTGGCTATAGTGTATGGAAGCTTGTTTCTGTCCTGGGTTATCATAGGTCTAATACTCAATCGCGCTGTCAAAGGATTTAACCCGGAGCTCCTGATAGAAATCCCCCCCTATCGCTTGCCACCGTGGCGGGTCGTCGGCCAGAAACTCTGGTTACGGGTTTCCGGCTTTCTCAGAGAAGCGCTGCCCATAATACTGGGCACCGTGCTGGTGGTGAACGTCCTCTACAATTTCGGGGTTTTTGATGCCATCGCCAGTATTGCTGCCCCGGTACTGACCGGCTTATGGGGCCTGCCCAAGGAGACAGTTACAGCGCTGGTCGTTGGCTTTCTCCGTAAGGATGCCGCTGTAGGTATGCTGATTCCCTTAGCTCTAACCGCGAAGCAACTGGTTATCAGCACGACAGTGCTGGCCATGTTTTTCCCTTGTATAGCTACCTTTGTGGTGCTGGCAAGGGAACTGGGAGCCAAAGACTTGTTTAGAGCTGTTGGCGTCATGATAGCCGCGGTTCTCGTAATGGGCAGTCTCCAGAATCTCATCTTGTAGGCTTTGTGTTCCGACAGAAGCAGTTACTTCTCGATAGGCCCACAGTTATAAGCCTGCAAAGCTACCTTATATGGTAGGCTGAATTCCCGCCATCATGTGAGCTTGTCGGACTGCGTCAGCGTATTGTATGATAGCATAGAATTCGGTCGGCCCAACGTGGTCCAGTGGACATATTCAGGCAAAGACGGTCGGGCCAGAGAACACGCAGAGATGGGAGCATTCAGGTCCTAGATGGAGATAATCCCGGCGGTTGACATCAAGGGTGGCAAGTGCGTCCGACTATACCAAGGCGACTATGGCCGGCAGACTGTCTTCGACGAGGATCCCGTGACAGCCGCCTTGACCTGGTACTCCCAGGGTGCGCGCTGGCTGCACGTCGTGGATCTCGACGGAGCAGCCGCCGGCGAGCCGCGAAACATGGACCTGGTTGAGGAGATAGTCAAAGAAAGCGGCTTGTTAGTAGAATTGGGCGGTGGCATTAGAAAAGAAGAAACCGCGCAGAACGTGTTAAATCAGGGCATAAGCCGCGTCATCCTGGGGACTGCTGCAATAGAGAACAAGGATCTGGTAAGAAGGTTATGCCATCGACTTGGTGAAGCTGTCGCCGTTAGCCTGGACGCCCGAGACGGCAAGATAGCTACCCACGGCTGGCAGAACCCCACAGTTGTTGAGGTTGCCCAGCTAAGCCGGGAGCTGGAGGACATCGGAGTTAGGCGCTTCATCTATACCGATATAGAAAAGGACGGCACTCTTGACGGACCTGACTTCGAAATCGTAAGTCGATTGCTGGCCCAGGTGAACGTGCCCGTTATTGTCGCCGGAGGAATTTCCAGACTGGATCACCTGCAGCGACTTAATGAAATTGGGGCCGAAGGAGCCATCATAGGCAGGGCCCTTTATACAGGAAACATTGACCTGGGCGAGGCTATACTCAACTTTGGGACTTAGGGGCAAATGCTGACTTTCGATCACAGGGGTTTGATTCCGGCTATTGTGCAGGATGCGAGGAACGGCCAGGTCCTGATGCTGGGCTACATGAACAAGGAATCCCTTAAGCGCACAATAGATAGCGGAGACGTGTGGTTTTACAGCCGCAGTCGGCAAGAACTGTGGCACAAGGGAGAGACTTCAGGTAATTTCCTCAGGCTGAAATCCATCATCAAGGACTGCGACAGCGATACTCTCCTCATAAAGGCCGAACCCACGGGTCCCGTATGTCATACCGGGAATCAGACTTGCTTCTTTCAGCAATTGGAGACCGGGGATACGTCCTGAGTGTTTTCCTTCGCGTCAAGGCAAGAACTGCCTCTTCGCTCTATGATATGCTGTCTCCAGTATCAGCAGCTTTGTCGGTATCTACGACTTCTTTCAGCGCTGATATGGCAGCCTCCAGTTGGCTATCATCAGGTTCCCTGGTGGTCATTGCCTGCAACATCAGCCCCGGAGCAAGGAGAATGCGGATCACACTGTTCTCAATATGGCCCGCTCCGAATTTCATGATTTCATAGCTAGCCATGGCAATAACCGGGATCAACACTATGCGGGACAATATACGCACCCACAGCACCGGCTGACCAAGCAGGGCATCAACCAGGGCGAAAACAAAGATGGCTATGATTAGAACAATGACTATGAAGGAGGTGCCGCAGCGAGCATGGGCAGTGGAATAGTTCTTGACCGCCTCCACCTCCAGGGGGACACCCGCCTCGTACGCATTCACCGTTTTGTGCTCGGCCCCGTGATAAGCAAACACTCGCCTGATGTCCGGTATGAGTCCTATGACCCCGAGATATGCGATGAAAATGCCGATACGGATCAGTCCCTCCAGGACAACGCTCAACAAAACTGAACTAACGTATGGCTCTATCAGGTAGCGGGTCGCCAAAAGAGGAACCATGAAAAAGAGGGCTACGGCGAAAGCGATGCTTATAGCAACGGTTCCCCACAAAAGCGGGGCAGGCATTTCTTTCCCGCCCTCCTCCATAGAGGCGATTCGAGCGGACTCTAGT
This sequence comes from Dehalococcoidia bacterium, assembly GCA_046538185.1. GTDB lineage: Bacteria > Chloroflexota > Dehalococcoidia > GIF9 > AB-539-J10 > RBG-13-51-36. The sequence continues at coordinate 16,435 of JBKHJJ010000002.1, read as the reverse complement.
AGTGCTTGAGTGCCCAGAACCAGCGTTTCACCAAGAACGATGATCCCCCTTACCAGGGGCATTTCTCTAAGACTCCCCTTGCTTATGCCGGCCAAGGGGTGCTTTACCGTGCTTAACTCTCCATCAGGCTGACGTACAGATAGAGCCACGCTTTCCCTTCCCCGCATCATCACTCCCTCGATCACCGCCTGGCCTCCATAATGAAATGGCTTTCTCATAGACCCCTCAATCTCCCTGCCGTCCAAAGCGCACATTGCATTTCTGGCTCACTGTAAGAACCCCTTTGGCTTCTTGCCGGCCCAACAGAAACGGCTGGAATCATAAGCTTTCTGTCCTGAAATGGCGATGGCAAATCAGTTTTCGGTTTGCCAGGGTGAGTTCACAAATAGATCCTGCTCGCAGTCGAACAGCTGCCATCATTTCATCTTGTAGCGCTTCTTGAACCGCTCCACTCTTCCCATGGAGTCCACTATCCTTTGTTCACCTGTGTAGAAAGGGTGGCATTTGCTGCATACTTCCAGCCTGATCTCTGGACTGGTTGAACCGATTACGAAGGTGTTGCCACAAAGACAGGTCGCCTTGGCTTCTTCATAGTACTTGGGATGAATCTTTTCTTTCACTCTCGTATGCTCACCTTCTTCTTGTATCTGGTTGCCGGCTCATACGTGACATGGCCGTCAATCAAGGCAAACAGCGTATAATCCCTTCCCAGACCTACATTGTCGCCCGGTAGTATCCGGGTTCCCCGCTGCCTCACCAGGATAGTCCCGGCACGCACTTGCTCTCCGCCGTATCTTTTCACTCCCAATCGCTTAGCTTGACTATCCCGTCCGCATCTGGTACTTCCACCACCCTTTTTATGTGCCATTTGTTCTCCTTAACCCCTAATTATGTCGTTCACCAGTATTTTCGTATGTCGCTGGCGGTGTCCCCTTTTCTTCTGATAGCGGATCTTGGGCTTATATTTGAATACTATGGCCTTTTTCCCCTTGACCTCCCCTAGAGAAGTAGCAAGAACCCGAGCCCCCTTAATGGTCGGATTGCCCACAACAATGTTGTCATCCTCGCCAATGAATAATACCCTGTCTAGCTCAGTTACCTCGCCTTCGGGCACATCTAGGCGCTCAACTTCTATGGTTTGCTTCGGAGCTACCCTATATTGTTTGCCACCTATCTCAACAACAGCGTAAATCTTCTCACCCCCATACAGAACAGAGAATTCTAGCACCCAAATTGCCCCGTGTCAAACTTGTGTACTCGTTCAGCCTCATCATAGACGCAATTCAGGCAAAGCCTACCCCCTGTATCTCCAGGACATTGTCACTGATGTCTGTTTGCACGCCCAGGAACCGCTCGACCAGCCACAGGTTCGTCTCCACATGTTCGCTAATGTGCGGGGCCGAATACCTGGTTACGCCCTCGGCTAAGCCAGCGTAGATTATGAGCTGGTCTGCGATATATCTATCAACTGCAGCGCCGGTCTTAACGTCTTCCACAAACCTCTCAGCCACATATCTTCCTATGGATTCCGAGCTTCTGCCTGGCTTCCCAGTCCTGTCAGAACCCAGTCGGTTACCCAGATTCGTCTCCGCATATATCGCTAAAGCCGCTCCTTCTTGAAGTGAGCTTCCATCCTCAATTTCCTCGATTTCCGCCGTATATCCGTAGGAGCCCAACACATTCCGGCATTCTTCTGCCATTCTCTCGCTTACCCTCTTCTCTTTCAAGTGCGAGGAGAGCGCTGTGCCCTTGATACTCAGAATTTCGCCTTGCTCAGTCATGTTCAACGGCTTCAATTTTGGCACGGGCTCAACGGAAAATTCTACGATTCCACCACCTTTGGGCACATAGCCAGGACGGATTATGTCAATCTCCGCCTGAACACCCATTCGCTTTAGAAACGGAAGCAAGACGAACTTCATATGATAGGCCGAAGGGGCGAAATCTTGAAACAGCCCGCCCTCCAGCCTGAATCTGGACGGCTTTGGGGCAAAGCAAGCCAGAGGCAAGAGCGTCTGGGCCATCATTGTAGCTGACCCAGCCGTGCCTATGTCCCATCCGTACTCTCCCCCGTTGAACATTCCTCCAGGCGTAAAGGTAACCTCCATAGAGCCCACCACGCCATTCTCCACCTTGCCCTGGCACATCTCCCGGCAAGCCTCCACTACCCTGAGATGCTGTGCCCTCAGACCAGGCTTATCCCTCCCGGCTCTGATGTTCTGTATCCTTATTTCCTCGCCCAGCAGGCTAGCCAGTGCCACCGAATAGCGCACTATGGTCCCGCTGCCCGACTTCGCCCCACCGTCTATTGTTATCATACGCACCCATTCCTATTGTCAGCAGTTCGTCTGAACAATCCGTGGCTGCCACGCAACTCGGTACACAGGAAACCTGTGTCTGTGCCGGCAAAACCATTACCGCCGAAATCCCCACAGCGCTTTTCCTCCAATTGCCCTACTTCGGACGCTTCCGGTCAACAGTCTGTCCGAATTGAAAATGCGGACCGCCACCCCTATCATTATTGTTGTGAATACCGCTGCATAAGCAATACCGCCTATTACCAGCGAATAGTTGTCCAGCATAAGAGCCCGCACAGCCATCATAGGATGGGAAAACGGTATGGCAAACACCAGCACCTTCAAGACAGCAGGGATGGTGTCAAAATCTTTGAACATGATTACAAATGCGGAGATCATGGCAAGAGCGGTAATGGGGAAGATTAGTGTCTGGGCACTCCTGTAGTTTTTGGCAAACGTCCCCAGGACTATACATAGTGAGAGGCCAGCCAAAAGAGCCACGAATAACGAAATACCCACCAGCAAGTAGTCTTGCATGCCCAGAGTCAACCCGAAATCTGCGGGATTCGTATTTGAAATCTGGAACGAGCCCATGTAGTAGGAAAATCCAATCATGTAGATGGTTGCCATTATCATTCCTACCAGAGCGCTACCAACTATCTTCCCGATTACTATGTGACTTCTTCTTACAGGCAAGGTTAACAGCGTCTCGAGGGTCTTGTTCTCCTTCTCCAATCCCATCGAAGATATTACGGCAACCCCTGCCATGATTATGAGCATCATCACTACAACCGGCATGACTACTGATTGTGAAATCAGCATACCACTAAGCTGACTCGGCGATATTCCCTCGATCTCCTTTCCCTTGAAGTACGTGGTTTCGATTCTCGTGGTCGGATCCAGGACCAGAGCCGGATCTAAAGGGTCGTCTTGTTGGAGTAGTTCTTTCGAAATCTCCTCATCTACTGACTGCATAAGCCCTTCGAGTGTGCCTGATGATATGGAATCCAGAATCCCTGCCCCCCTCATTATCCAGTAGACCTCTATTTCTCCGGGACTGTTGGCATATATGTTCTGGCTGAAGCTTTCAGGTATTACCAGGAGCGCAACTCCATTTCCTCCCCTCACTTCTTCCAGGCCTTCTTCAGCATCACCACCCTCATAGATGACCTCCGCTCTTTCGGCAAGCACGGACATAGCTATATCAGATAATTCACCTTGATCCCTGTCCACGACTCCTATGACTGGCTTCTCTTCTATCCTTTGCTCCACGTTCCCGACCATTTGGCCAACGAGTCCAAACACAAGGGCGACCACCACTATTGGGAGGAGTGTCGACAGGGTGAATAGTTCTTTGAACTCTTTTCTTATGATGTTACCGAGCACTTAGATCAACTCCGAAGAAGTTTGCGCCTGCTGGCGTGAATCGACCAGCTTCCGGTGTGTCTGCAGGATTTTGGTGGCGCTACTGTATCGCCCTGACAAAAGCCTCCTCTATATTTCTCGCGTCATATTCCCTCTTCAACTCGGCAGCAGTCCCACCGGCGACTATTCTCCCATTATCTATGAGGGCAATACGGTGACATAGGAGCTCTACCTCGAGCATGTTATGCGAAGAGAGCAACACCACCACTCCTCCCGCAACTGAGTCGTTTATTATCTTCCGCACTTCTTGAGCATTCACCACATCCAAGCCGGACGTAGGCTCATCCAGTATTGCCAACCTCGGATTCACCATCAGAGCCCTGCCTACGAGCAAACGTCGCGCCATTCCTTTGCTGTACGTATCAACCTTATCATCAATCCTTTCCCCCAGATCACTTATTTCAAACCCCCTCCGAACCATGTTCTCAAATTCCTCTCCCTCGCTAAAGAATTTTGCGATAAAATTCAGGTACTCCCTCCCGGTAAGGTTCTTGTACGCACCGGCCTCTTCGGGCAGATAACTTATGATCTTTCTCACCTCCCCAGCCTCCTGAGGAAGTTGATAGCCGAAGACGGATACCGAACCCGCAGTGATTTGAAGCAGGGTGGCAACAACCCTTAATGCAGTCGTCTTTCCTGCACCGTTAGGACCTATCAGGCCAAATATCTCTCCTTCGTTTACTTCAAAAGAAATACCATCAATCGCCCTGAATTTCCCGTAGTCCTTGACCAGTTCTCTGACTTCTACTGCTTTCATTTGTGATCTCCAGCGCCGGAATCCTCGCGCCTGTGGATCGTGACCATCAGTATATATGAGGTTTGCGTTTGATTACTAATATTGTCGTCTTGTCATGGCCACCAACAGTGAGCCAGTGTGTCCCGGTGTATAATATAGTTGGGACAGAAGATGCCTGGCTCGGGACAGAGGACAGGAATTGCCAATCTCCCTTTGCATTACGGCAAGGTGCCGCCCTGGTTATTCGGGCGGATGTGCCAGCTTGCCCGCGAGATTACTGTCATTACGATAGGCGAGTTTGGTCCCGGAGAGATGCTGCATCGCCTCTCCGACCCCTTCTGGTTTCAGGCTTTTGGTTGCATCCTGGGGTATGACTGGCATTCTAGCGGCGTTACAACGACCGTCTGTGGCGCTATAAAGGAAGGAATACGGGGACTGGAACGAGAACTCGGCTTGTTTGTCGCCGGGGGAAAGGGGAGGACGTCCCGAAAGACCCCTATAGAAATAGAAGACACCGCACACCTGTTAAAGGTCGCTCCGTCGGCCCTGGTTTATGCCAGCCGGATGTCGGCCAAGGTGGATAATTCCGCCCTGCAGGATGGCTATCAGCTCTATCACCACAGCTTCTTTTACACCAGGGACGGCTCCTGGGCAGTCATTCAACAGGGTATGAACGAATTCAACCGCTACGCACGACGCTACCACTGGCTGGGGGAGAGAGTTGCTGACTTCACCTGTGAGCCTGAGGCGGCTATCTGTTCCCAGGCTAAAGGGCCGGCGTTGAACCTGGTTGCTCTGGAGAATACGATGGTGAGGAACGTCATTACTCAGATAGCCGCCGAAGAGAAACCCGATAACATTGTCAGTCAGTTAAACAGACTGAAGACCTTGAACTTGCCCAGACGAGCTTACATCAGCCCCGAAGATATTCACCCTGACAGGCTCGGCAAGATTTTCCTCACCGCTTATGAACATAAGCCCCAGAATTTCGAATCACTGCTGGCTCTCGACGGCATAGGAGCAAAGACACTTCGCGCCCTCAGCCTTATCTCAGAGCTGGTCTATGAAACACCGATCAGCCTGCGCGACCCCGCCAGCTATAGCTTTGCCCATGGCGGCAAAGATGGCTATCCTTATCCTGTAGACAGAGATGCCTATGATACCAGCATCCAATTCCTGAGCCAGGTCCTGGAAAAGGCCAGGATTGGAGATAGGGAGAAGCTCGAGGCGTTCAGGCGATTCAGGGTCTGGGGGTGAAGCGACAACAGTCCATCAAAGCAGAACGGCGTGACGCGTACTCACCAATCCTGCCCAATTGACCTGCCACCAGCGACTAAACTAATATAGGCTAACAAAATGGCTGAATTTGATATCGCATCTTACGTTTCCCACATAGAGGCTAACCGCTCGGTCAAGGATATGCTGATGGAAAGCCTGAAGACGCGCCGGCCCCCATATCGTATCTCCGTGACGGACTTACTTAATCTCAAACAAGCTTACTTCAGGCGAAAGTATCCTGAAATCGTTCCACCCTTGGAGAAACAGCAGCTTATGTGGGCTGGCACCGGCTTTCACAAGACCTTCGGCTCAGCCGTATCCAGTGAAGAATATCTGGAGCAGTTTGTGGAAGCCGAGGGAATTGTCGGTAAGATTGACATCTACGAGAAGATTCCCGTAGAAGTCAAGACCACCTCTACGCCCATCGATACGAAGGACTTACTGAAATACAGGCCAACCTATATCGAGCAACTGGGCATGTACTGTGCCATGGTCAGTGCCCATGAGGGCGAAATCATCATCTATCAGCGCCAGGGAGAGCGATTGCCCGATCCGGCTCCTCTAGTCGTCTATCATGTTGCTTTCCCTGATCTGGAGGCAATTCGAGAGGAAATGCGGCGGAGACGAGACCTCCTGGTACAAGCACTGATTTCCAACGACCCCAGCAATCTACCCGTTTGTCCCTGGTTCAACAGGCAATGTGACTATTCCCGCGTATGCGACTGTGCAACAACATCGGTGCCGGCATCGCATGAGATAGCTGATTTGGCCGGGGACATCTATGTCGATAACATGACCTGTGAGCAACTCCTCGCCAAGATGACTGCAGTCCAACCATCCCAGGTGTTTGGCATCAACGATATTGTCTTCCCTCGCAAGGCATACTTTGAACGGCTTAAGCTGAGCGAGCAGGTTCAGGAAGAGAAGCAGGAATATCTCCGCTCCATGGATGAGCTGGGTTTCCTGGATACACTCCGTGATTCGCTACGCTATGGTGCCCCTGGCGAAGCGCAGAGAATTCCCGTGAAGCATGCTCCACTAGCTGACCTGGTCCAGGTCTGGCAAAACTTTCCCACCATGTTACGCGGCCCCAAACTCTCTTCACTGGTGGAGAGAGAACGACTGCCCCGGATGTTCCCTCATTACTTCCTGCGGCTGGGCTTTGATTGTGCCCTGACTGAGAATACCAGAGGCAGACTCCTGCTGTACTATGTCAGAGTCCCAAAAGAGGATGCCAAACTAATGGTCTATGATGTAAGCTTCAGGAATATAGGTGCCCTTAAGGCTGAAGCATTACGCCGGCTTCAGCTTCTGGAAAAGGCGACATCACCTCTGCAGCTTCCCAAATGCCCCTCCTGGATGTGCGCCTACTGCGACTACAGACTAGAATGCGGCGACGCCTGAGAGATGAAATAGCTGGGCCGTTAATTAAGGGAAGCGTATTGAGGGAATCAATGCTTATCTTACGACAATAGGAATAGAAGACCGGAGGGAAGTGAAATGAACTGGCTTGATATAGTGATCATAGTTGTTGCTGGCATACTGGGTTTTGTAGGGTTGCGCAATGGAATTATCAGGACGGCCTTTGGTATTGCCGGGCTAATAGGTGGCATAGTCCTGGCCGGGCATTACTACGGCGGGCTTGCCAGCTTGATTTCTCCTGCTGGGGGCATCTGGGCCACCATAGCAGCCTATGCTATCATCCTTTTGGCCACCTTGATCGTGGCTAGTGTAATTGGCCGGTTTGTGGCCAGGCTCGTACATATAGCAATGCTCGGCTGGTTGGACAGGCTCATCGGCTTCTTACTTGGCGCGTTTATAGGGAGTATGTTGTGTGCTGCGGTTCTCGCAATTGTAAGCAAATACTACCCCGCCACCGAGGCAGTCGTTGCTCAATCAGCAATGGCCAGATTCTTGATGGCGGGATTTCCGTTACTATTAGCACTCCTGCCTGAGGAATTCGATATGATTCGCAACTTCTTTTCCTCATCCGCATAGACTCACTAAGACCTGAAGAACGGTTCACGCCCCAAGAACTTCATCAAGTACTTTGTTGAGTTCCTTCTTAGGTTTGTAACCAAGAATTTGGTGAACAGGCGCACCGTCCTTAAATATAAGCATCGTCGGTATGGCAGCTATTCCATACTTGACCGCCAATGGACTGTTTGAGTCCACATCCACTTTCGCGAAGCCTATTTTGCCATCGTATTCTTTCGCCAATTCCTCCAGAACGGGAGCGGCAGCCAGGCACGGAGCACACCACTGCGCCCAAAAATCCACCATAACCGGCGATTTCGATTGCAGGACATTGTTTTGAAAATCTTCCTCGCCTACTATTGATTTTATCATCCAATTGACCTCCTTATTCAGAATGTTATGTCCAGGCAGAAAAAGTCTACCGCGTTTCTCGTTGTCTGTTCTGCAATTACGGCTTCACCAGTTCCTTTCAGTTCAGAAACAGCAGCCAAGCTTCTTAACACATCAACAGGCCTGGATTCGTACCTGACCTCTCTTCCGTAACTAACGGGGCAGTCAGTCTCCAGAAGTAGCCTCTGCAACGGTGCTTCTTTGATTGCTCTTCTGTGCTCTTGATGATACTCAGCGGCTGGTGTGGCGGAAACAAAATAGCCACCGTCAATTATATCCTTAAGCACCCCGGAAAAGCCAGTGAACCAATGAAAAACGGCTTTACCTATGCCAGCGTCTTGAACCACTTGCAGGGCGTCCTTCCAGGCATACCTGCTGTGGATTATCACCGGCTTATCATGTTTTCTAGCCACATCCAGTAGCTGAATAAGGACCTCTCTCTGCAATTCCTTGGATGCTACCCTCAGGACCCTCTTGTCATAGTCCAGCCCTATTTCACCAACAGCAACTGCTGCAGCGACATTCTGCTCAATAAACCGCAAATTGTCGTCGATCCCAGCTGCCCCCAGATTGCCTAGCTCCCAGGGATGCAGACCCATAGCAGGAAACACGAAACGCCGATGCGCCTCCGATATCTCCAGCGTCTTGATATTCGATTGTTCACTTGAACCCACAGCTATTGCAGCAATAACACCTCTCCCCCTGGCTTCCTCAAGAGTCACATCAACGTTTTCTATTTCGTCAAGGTGGGCATGAGTGTCAACCAGATTGTACACTAGATCTTCTTCTCGTTGAGCATGGCTCTGTAGAACCGAAGCCCTGTCTCCGTGGGTTTGTAACTATAGAGAAACGATCCGTCTCCCGGCTCCCTGGTGACCAGATTTGCCGACACCAGTACCCTTAGCATTGCTTCGCCAAAGTATCCAGCAAGACTAAGGTGATGGTCGGGAACTGGTTTATTGGTGACTTCGTACTCCTGGCAGATAGCAACCAACAGCTTCGCCGGCTCCTTCTCCAGGTTTGAGAGAAGGGCTTGCATAGTGTCCGTCTTCTTCACCACGGCGGCAAAGTCTTCAAAAGCGCCCATATCCTTCGCTACAAGACCAAGCTTTAAGGGCGATACTGGTTCGCCCTAACATAGGTTAACTTGCAATAGATATTGTAGCGATTAGAGCCCAGCCAGGCAACCACCGGATGACCATTGTAACTGGTATTGACAATACACATAGCCAATGCTATAGTGAAGACAAGCTAGTATACCAGTGAGGTGCTAACGAGGTGAAAGGATGAACTACGGACGTGAACTGCTTAAGGGAAACACCGACTCTCTGCTGCTTTGCCTGATCAGTCGTCAGCCTACCTACGGTTACCAGATAGTGAAGGAACTGGAGAAAAGGAGCAATGGCTATTTCCAGTTCAAAGAAGGTACTCTTTATCCCGCCCTCCACCGATTAGAGCGCGAAGGACTGATCCATGCCAAATGGCAGATACTACCTAATGGACAACAAAGGCGCTACTACTACATAACCGAAAAGGGACAGCAGGTGCTGGCAACCAGGTTAGCTACATGGCAGGATTTCTCTACTGCGGTCAAGGCAGTTGTGCAGGCGGAAACCGGCTAGGATAAGCATGATAAGTAATACAAGCCACTATTTGAATAGGTTCAAAGCTTGCCTCAAGATCGATCACACCATTAGAGATGATGTAGCTGATGAGCTATACACACACCTTGAGGAGAAGACTCAGGAACTAGTAGAAAAGGGGCTGACCAGAGAAGAAGCGTACAAAGTTGCCATACAGTCTTTGGGCTCGCCTGAATTGATTGCGCAGCAGGTCTACGATACGCACGCTCAAGGTACCTGGAAAGAGGCATTGGTCAGTGCTTTGCCTCATTTCTTGGTTGCCTTGCTTTTCACTTCATACTACTGGCAGAACATCGTCGCCTTGTCACTCATACTGATACTAACCGTTAGCATAGCTATTTATGGTTGGCATCAAGGCAAGCCTGTATGGCTCTTTCCCTGGCTGGGATACTATCTTATGCCGGTAGTGGTTACCGGAATACTGCTGCTTAACCTCCCTCAAGGCTGGGGCTGGATAGGAGCACTGGTCTACATCCCCTTGGCTCTCTATGCTCTTGTCCACATAATGAGGCAAACTGCAAGAAGGGACTGGCTCTATGCGTCACTGATGCTGGCCCCAATGCCTGTGATATTCAGCTGGTTCTTGTCGCTGGGTGCAGGAAATGAGCTCCTGACCAGCGACGTATGGATGGCAAGGCTGCAAACTAAGGCGCCCTGGGTAGTTCTCAGTTTCATCGTTCTGGCAGCAGCAACAGTAGCCTTTATCCGCCTCAAGCCGCGCAGGTATAAGATTATCAGTCTCCTGATCCCGCCACTCGTAATACTACTGGGCGTAAGCTGGGTAAGTCGGGGGGTTATTGATCCGTGGGGTTGGTTGATCCTCTGCTTTTCCCTGTTGGCCTTCGCTGTTCCTGTGTGGATGCAAGCCAGGGCGCAGGCTTAGACATTAACTCTGGCTCTGATTCCACAAGCCAGGTTGAGGTTGAGCGCCTTCTCTGTAAGGCAGCCCCAGATGCTGGTAAGCAAGTCTGGTCGCTACTCTGCCCCGAGGTGTCCGTTCTAGGAAAGCTAACTGCAGCAGGTACGGCTCGTAAACATCCATAATAGTATCAGCATCCTCGTTAATGGAAGCAGCAATGGTATCCAGACCTACAGGCCCACCGTCGAACTTGTCAATTATTGTGTGCAGCACCCTGTGGTCTATATCATCCAGACCCACCGAATCTATCTCCAGCTTCGATAGCCCTTCCAGGGCTACTTCATTGGTAATAACCCCATTCGCCATCACCTCAGCGTAATCTCTTATTCTCTTTAGGAGGCGATTGGCCACCCGAGGAGTACCCCTTGAACGTTGAGCAATCGGGGCAAGTCCCTCTTGCTCTGCTTCCACCTTGATGATAGCTGCTGACCTCTGCAGAATCGTCTGTATCGCCGCCTCATCGTAGAAATCGAGATGATATGTCACCCCAAACCTATCACGAAGCGGAGGACTTACCAGTGCGAAGCGCGTGGTAGCTCCGATCAAGGTGAACCGGGGCAAACTCAACCGCAGGTTTCTGGCAGATGGGCCTTTCCCGAGGAAGATATCAAAAACAAAATCTTCCATTGCCGGATATAGTTTCTCTTCTATTGTATGGCTGAGTCTGTGCATCTCATCGATGAAAAGCACATCCCCCTCGCGAAGGTTAGTAAGGATAGCCGCCAGATCCCCTGGCCGTTCTATCGCCGGACCAGAACTGATTTTGATGTTGACGCCCATCTCAGCAGCGATAATATAGGCAAGTGTGGTCTTTCCTAAACCGGGAGATCCATAAAGAATGACATGATCAAGCGGCTCGCCTCTTTTTTTTGCGGCCACGATTGCTATTTCTAGATTATGCTTGATTTTCTCTTGACCGATGAACTGGCCCAGTCGTTTGGGGCGCAGATCTAAGTCAATGGAGCTATCTTCAGTTGTTGTTCTACCTGAAACAAGTCGCATCGCCTCGCCTCTGGGATGTCAGCTGTTACTGAGTATCCGTTTCCAGATCTGTCCCCTCCACATCGTAAGCATCTGCCAGCTTCAATTGCTTCCTGTCGTCGAAATCTTGAGACAGAACTTGAGATGGCATGCGCTTACCGAGAATAACATTCTCCTTGAGCCCCCGAAGCTTATCCAACTTGCCCTTTATTGCAGCATCAACAAGAACACGTCCAGTCTCCTGAAAAGATGCGGCTGCCAGCCAACTGTCCTTGGCTAAGCTGGCTCTAGTTATCCCCAGAAGTGCAGCTTGAGCCGTTGCTGGCTCCCCTCCTTCAGCCAGCACCCTGGCATTTATGTCTTCGTAGTTAAACCGATCAACCAGCTCACCGGGCAGCAACTTTGTATCTCCTGAGGAGACAATCCTCACCTTGCTTAACATCCGCCGCGTAATAACGGCAATATGCTTATCATGTATGGTCACCCCCTGCGCGCGATACACCTTTTGTATTTCATCAATCAAATACTGCTGGACTGCGTCCTTTCCCATGATACGTAGAATGTCATGTAGGTCAACCGGGCCTCTGGTGATCCTATCGCCCGCTCTAACCTTGCCCCCTGATCGCACCACTAGATACGCCCCGTGGGGAACACTATACTCTCTCTCTTCTTTCTCTTCATATCTCACGTAAACATGGTTGTCCTCAGTAATCACTTGGCCACTCACTCTAGCTATTGCGGATTGGGGCTGTTCTCCTTCACCACGGGTCGTAGATGGTAATGTCTCGTCAGTCTTCTCCGGCAGCGAAAAAATGACGGTCCCGGCACTAACCACTTGTCCGTCAGTTACAGCTAGCTCGCCTCCAGGAGGGACTGCGTACTCATCCAAATAGAATTCAGAGCTAGTGATCTTCACCAGGCTCTCCCCATCGGCCTCAGACACTTCAATGGTGCCATCGATCTCAGCAATTATGGCATTGCCGCTTGGTGTTCTGGCCTCAAAAAGCTCCTCTACGCGAGGTAGTCCGGTGGTAATATCCACACCTACTATGCCTCCCGTATGGAAAGTCCGCAAAGTCAACTGAGTTCCAGGCTCACCGATGCTCTGAGCAGCAATAACCCCTACGGCTGTGCCAAGCCTTACCAGTTCCTTCTTGCCCAGGTCCCTTCCGTAGCAATTGCGACAAACGCCAAATCGAGAGCGGCAGGTGAGAGGCGACCTCACGTATACCTCGGCAACACCAGCCCCAGCAATTTGCTGGACTCTGTCTTCGTCAATTTCTTCGTCACGATCAACAATGGTCGCACCCGTTTCTGGATCAACAATCTTGCTGGCTGCCAAGTAGCCGGTAATCCTTTCTTCAAATGGAGGAAGTGCCCCGTCTGGAGCTCCTCGGCTAATCCAAACCCCATCAGTGGTGCCACAATCTGTTTCATTCACGATCACATCTTGGGCAACATCCACAAGGCGCCTGGTCAGATAACCACTCCCTGATGTCCTCAAGGCGGTATCAGCCAGTCCCTTCCGGGCACCATGGGTCGAAATGAAGTATTCCATGGGTGCCAGGCCATCACGGAGGCTCGACTTAATGGGAAAATCTATTATCCTCCCTGAGGGGTCGGTCATCAGCCCACGCATCCCCGCCATCTGCCTGATTTGAGAAATATTCCCCTTGGCGCCCGATGTAGCCATCATGTATACGCTACCATAGGGGTCTAGCGATTTCGATATATTCTCGGTAACCTTGTCCGTGGCCTCCATCCAAACTTGAACCGTATTCTCATATTTCTCATCCTCAGTAATCAGCCCGTGATCAAACTGATCCTCAATGAGGCTGACCCGCTCCTCAGCTTCCCTGAGAATATTCGCTCTATCCGGAGGTTCTTCAATATCATCCATGGCGATTGAAATGCCCGACTTCGTGGCATAGTAAAACCCTAACTGCTTGAGCCTATCAAGGACACCAGCAGTACTCTCATTGCCCAACAGGCGAATGCAGTCGGACACCAGTTTTCTTAGAGAACCCTTATCCGCTGCCTTATTGTAGAAGCGAAGTTGCGGAGGCAAGGCATCGTTAAACAGTATTCTACCTACAGTTGTACGGACCCGTCCTCCATCTGAATGAACCGAGGGGTCCCGCACAACAATTTCGGCACCCAGGTCGATAGTGCGAAGTTCGTAAGCCATCTTAGCCTCGTCAAAGCTGCCGAAGAATCTTCCCTCGCCATGAGCTCCGGGCTTCGAGACAGTGAGATAGTAGCAACCCAGCACCATATCCAAGGTAGGTGTGGTCACAGGGTCGCCAGAACTTGGCAGCAACATATTGTACGGACTCAGCATGTGTTCCCTTGCTTCCTTCACCGCGCCTTTGGACAGCGGCACATGAACTGCCATTTGGTCTCCATCAAAATCAGCGTTAAAGGCGGTGCAGACTAAGGGGTGGATTTGAAAAGCATCTCCGTCGATTAACACCGGCTCAAAGGCTTGAATGCTCAGGCGGTGCAAAGTAGGAGCGCGATTAAGTAACACCGGACGCTCCTTGACCACCTCGTAAAGTGCGTCCCACACCTCAGGGCTATCTCTCTCTACCAGGCGCCTTGCGCTCTTCAGATTATTGGCATAACCATTCTTTATAAGCTTATGCATAACCATGGGCTTAAACAACTCTAACGCTACGTAGCGCGGCAGGCCACATTGATGAAGTTTGAGTTTAGGACCAACAACGATGACTGAGCGACCGCTGTAGTCTACTCGCTTACCAAGAAGGTTCTGCCGAAAACGCCCCTGCTTGCCTTTCAGGATGTCAGACAACGATTTCAAGGCATGATTGTTTCCAGTCGTGACAACACGACCCCTTCGACCATTGTCGATAAGGGCATCAACAGCTTCCTGCAACATGCGTTTTTCATTTCGCACAATTATTTCCGGCGCGCCTAGCTTCATAAGACGCCGAAGACGATTGTTACGATTGATGACTCTCCGATAGAGGTCGTTAAGGTCGCTAATAACGAAGCGGCCTCCATCCAACTGGACTATCGGACGAAGCGCCGGAGGCAATACGGGGAGCACAGTCAAAACCGTCCACTCAGGCTTATTCTCGCTGAACTTAAAGGCTTCCACTAGTTGTAGTCGCTGGCTGACCTTCTTGCGGTATCCTCCCGAGGTACTATGAACTTGCTCACGAAGCCTCTGGTGCAGTGCATCCATATCGAGCTGCTTCAATATCTGGAGTATAGCCTCAGCCCCCATACCAACTTCAAAAATAGCACCATATTTATCCTTCAGCCTTCTGCATTCCTCTTCGTTGAGCAATTTCAAGGGCTGAAGGTTCTTTAGCTCGTCGATGCTGGCCTTCAGCTCTTCTGCAAGTCTTTCATTTCTTTCCACGAACCTGGCACGAAGCTCGTTTATCTCCTTTGTTTTTGTCTCTTCGTCCTCGTTGTTAGCTTTCAATTCTTCGATCTTCTTTTCCAGTCGCTCTTCCTGCCCGGCAGTCTTTCGAGCCATCTCTTCCTCAAGTTTGTGAAGCTTTGTCTCTTTCCCCTCCTCATCAACAGAGATAATGATATACCGCGCAAAATAGATAACTCCTTCCAGGTCCCGCGGAGACAAATCGAGCAACACCCCAAGCCGACCTGGTACCAGTTTGACAAACCAGATATGGGTGACCGGCGCAGCCAACTCTATGTGTCCCATCCGTTCCCGGCGTACACTGGAATGAGCCACCTCAACGCCGCACTTGTCACAAATAACCCCCTTATACCTGGCCTTCTTATATTTTCCACAATGGCATTCGAAATCCTTAACAGGCCCGAAAATCCTCTCGCAGAATAGACCATCTCTCTCTGGCTTCAAGGTACGGTAGTTTATCGTCTCCGCTTTGGTAACCTCGCCATGAGACCAGCTCTTGATTTGTTCCGGTGAGGCCAGGCTTAGTCGAATGCCATTAACACCATCAAATTGAGACATTTTCCCCCTCGCTAAGTAGTTCAACGGCAAAACCTAGACTGCGTAGCTCCATAAACAGGACCTTAGTTGATTCCGGGATCCCCAGCTGTTGAATATCCTCGCCTTTCACGAGAGACTCATAAGCTTTGGCTCGTCCCGTCACATCATCTGACTTTATTGTCAGCATTTCCTGAAGCGTATGAGCTGCGCCGTACGCTTCCAATGCCCATACCTCCATCTCACCAAATCTTTGACCACCAAACTGAGCTTTCCCCCCCAGGGGCTGCTGCGTGATGAGCGAGTATGGGCCGGTTGAACGGGCATGCACCTTATCACCGACAAGATGAATCAGTTTCATTATATAGATATTGCCGACAGTTATCGGCTTGTCAAACAACTCGCCTGTTTTCCCATCTCGAAGTTCTATTTTCCCAAAAATGGGAGGGTAGAGCTTCCGTTCTTTGTACACCTTCTGTGCCATATGCTCTAGATTTTCGTCACTCAAGTTTCTTAGCTCACGCCTATCAGCTATGCCTAATTCCTCAAGCCATAGGCAGAGGGACGCCCTCCTAGCTGCGCCTGTATGCGCTTCATCCATTACTTCCCTGGGATTAAATTCGCGTTCGGAAAGCCATTCTCTCATCTTTTCCAGATCGGTTCGGGCATCCCCCGGGTCTTCCGGGCTGAAGTTGACAGCACCAGCCTTCCAGGCTATCCATGTTTTGGCCAATACATCCTCAATAGTCACAGCATCAGCTCCATCAAAAATGGGGTTAATAGCTTCAAAGCCTAATGTTTGGGCCGCCCAGCCTAAATGAGCCTCCAGAACCTGTCCAATGT
>JBKHJJ010000074.1:0-6883 GCA_046538185.1 Dehalococcoidia bacterium | reverse complement strand
CCCCACCCCCTTTCTACTAGAGATGCCAGGCAGTTTCCTCTGACCTAATCCGACCAATTAGTCCAGATATTCCGCCTCTGTTTTGCGTTCCAATGATTGGGGGACAACTGGATGAACGCGAACGGAGCGTCTAAACAATTATGCGGACGACCAGAAATTAGGTAGAATTGGTGGTGGGTGCAGCAGCGTGGAATTTCAAGGCACAGGCAAGATTCTAGTTCTGGCTGGAATTTTTCTGCTTGTTCTCGGCCTGCTATTCATTTTCTGGCAGCGAATTCCTCTCCTGGGAAGACTCCCCGGCGATATATTCGTGCAGAATGGCAACTTGCGGTTATTTCTCCCCATAGCGACCTGCGTCGTAATCAGTATTGTGCTCACCATTATTCTGAACTTCGTGCTGCGCTTGTTCAGATGAGAGGTGCTCAAGGAGGGTGGCTGTAGAAGATAATAAGAAATAAGAAGGGCGGGCTTCAACTCCTGAAGCCCGCCCCTGAATATCGCTATTCAGTTCTGTCTCACCCCTACTCTTCCACTTCAGCTTCCGGCTGAACTACCTTTGCCCCTTTTCTGGGGTCCTCGCCTTTCAAGCGAAGAGCTCGGGGCTTCCCAGTGCTCTCGAGCAACGCACCCTGGCTATCCCAATCATCTGCTACCTACGCCGCCAGAGAGCTCCGATGAGGAAACACCCATCGGCATAACCAAGCCTCTGTCCGTGTCATGCCCCACCTCCTTACCAGGCATGGCCTTTCCTTGCCTAGCATCTATATATTACCATAATGACAGGGACTATGTCAAAAAATAGGAACGTGAAATTTCAATGGTTAAAAACCAAAATGACAATTCGAGAAACGGGAAGATGTAGTGCGAGGCTTTAGCCTCGTGCAAAGGCAGGATTGCACGGCCTTGAAAGGTCGCACTGCAATTGTATTGTATCTGTGATTTGGCCAACGGGATTGCCGCGCAACTTTCAGATCTTCTCAGTCATAGGAAGGCAAGGCCTCAGGACGACAGAGGACGAACGGTTCGCAATCATGGGGTGGAGTTTTTAATGATCAAGAATCTGAGAAGTAAGGAAATGGTATCATGGGTACGAAAAAGCGGCTCACTATGGACGTTTGTGACCGGTTAAGGAATAAGCTTAAGGAGGCTGTGGACAGGAACCCGGCCGGCGGCATACTCCTGTCAGGAGGGCTCGATACTACCATTCTGGCTTTTGTAGCTAGGCCGGGTGTGGGCTTCACGGTGGCGTTAAAAGGCTCTCCGGCATCCGATCTTGTCTATTCGGCCAAGGTTGCCAGGCTCCTGGGAATACGGCATATCAAAATGGAGTTCACTCTGGAGCAGGCAATTGCCGCCCTTCCTGAAGTTATAGCAATACTGAAGACGTTCGACCTGGCCCTGCCCAACGACCTTTCCATGTATTTCGCCCTGAAGCTGGCGGGAGAAAATGGCATCAGTTCCATAATGACGGGCGATGGCGCAGATGAGCTCTTCGCTGGCTATTCTTATATGGTGAAGCTTCCTCCTGAAGACCTGGAAAGATACATAAGGAGACTTTCGCAGAACTTGCACTTCTCGGCCAATGAGTTGGGCATGGCTCTCGGTATTGAAGTGAGGCAGCCCTTCCTCGACGCAGATTTCGTTCACTTTGCCCTGAAAATAAGGCCGGAAGTGAAGATTCAGGATGGGGTAGGGAAGTATATCCTGAGAAAGAGCTTTAAGGGTCTATTGCCATCGGAGATAGTGTGGCGGAGAAAGGAGGCCATACAATTTGGCTCTGGCTCCACTAGGCTGCACGAAATAATAGAAGGCATGGTCACGGACGAGGAATTCCGGTCGGCAAGCAGCAAAGTTGACATAAAGTTACTGAACAAGGAGCACTTTTTCTACTGGCGCATCTATGATGGGGTCGTAGGAAAAGTCGTCAAAGCCAGAGAAGGTGAACTTGGCTGTCCCTGCTGTGGCGCAGCCATCGGCACATACCACTGCCCAACCTGCGGCTTTTCCCGTCCCATACGATGAAACTTCTTTACATCCTGCCTCGCCGAGGATATCATATGCCGTATTTAAGCGAGCGTTGTCGCCTGCCGGCGTCGGATTGGATACAGCACAACCGGCATCAGGATAGGAAAGGAGGGGTTCAGTGTTAAGGGGCAAGAGCGTTCTTTTGAGACCGTTTAAGAGATCGGACATCTCGTATTTCTTGAAATGGTTTAATGACCCGGATGTACTCCAGTATCTTGACATGTATCTGCCGATGACTGAGATGTCTGAGGAGAAATTCATCGAAGAACTAGGAACCACGAGGGCGAGAAGCGATGTTTTGCTTGTTATCGAAGCGATTGAAGGTGACTCAGGCAGGCCAATCGGCAACTGTGGTTTGCATCAGATTAGTCCGAAGGACCACAATGCGATTTTTGGGATCATAATAGGCGAAAAAGGCTACTGGAGCAAGGGCTATGGCGTGGAGGCTACCCGGTTGCTACTCGATTATGGCTTCAGACAATTGAATCTACATCGCATCTCGTCATCTGCGATCGCCTTCAATGAGCGCAGCATTAAGCTTCATCAGAAGGTTGGCTTTCGAGAAGAGGGCCGTTTGCGCCAAGCCATGTTCAAGAACGGGCAATATCACGACCGGGTGGAATTCGGCATACTGAGGGAAGAGTGGGCAGGGTTGTAATGGGGGAAAGGAATTGTATCAGTTCGGCCTATGATTTCCGCCTCCGGTGATAAGGGTGGTGGGGAGCTTGTTAATGGGGTGGGGATAAACGCATACATCGGCTCCATAGACCCTTTTGATATTCGGGGCTGTCAGTATGTCGGACGGGGTGCCGTCAACGTAGACTTCTCCTCCGTTTAGCATGACCATCCAGTCACAGTATTGAGCAGCCAGATTCAAATCGTGTAGAGCGATAATGACCGTTAAGCTTTGCTGCAAGCAGAGGCTCTTGACCAGATTAAGAATCTCGACTTGATGGTTTATGTCCAGGTTGGCAGTCGGCTCATCAAGGAGCATTGCCTTTGGCTGCTGGGTCAGTGCCCGAGCTATGACCAGTCTCTGTCTCTCTCCACCTGAGAGTTCGCTTACTCTGCGCTCGGCGAGGGACTGGGTCTGTGTTGCGTGCATGGCTTGCCAGGCAATACCCAGATCCCTTCCGCCCTCGTAGCGAAGAAGGCCGAGGTGAGGTGTTCGTCCCATAAGCACCACTTCGAAGGCAGTAAACGCCCCTGGCAAGGCAGGGCTTTGGGGCACCGTGGCAACAAGACGGGCCAACTCATGGCGCTTGATGGTTGCCATATCACGACCATCAATCAAGATACGGCCGGAGAACAGGTCAATCACCCGCGTCATTCCCTTGATTAGCGTTGACTTGCCCGAGCCATTGGGGCCAACCAGTCCCAGTATTTGACCGGGCCTGGCCTTCATATTGACATCACGCAAGATGGGCCGCTGGTTGTAGCCCAGGCTGACCTTGTCCAGTTCAATCATTGCTGCCACCTATACCTCTCGATGCTTCTTCCGTTCTCTCTCCGAGCCGATTCCTGTATTGCCTTCTTGGCCCTTTGCCTCTTGTCATTCTGAGCGGAGCGAAGAATCTCGAGACCCTTCACTACGTTCAGGGTGAAACGAAAAGAATTTAGAAGAAAGCAAACCCCCTTCTTTTCCGCAATAAATAAAGGAAAAACGGCGCCCCGCACAGAGCAGTAATGATACCCACCGGGACTTCGGTAGGAGGAATTATGGTCCGAGCCAGAGTATCGGCTAAGATCAGGAAGATAGCGCCAACCAGAGTGGATAGCGGGAGCAAGAACCGATAGTCGGGCCCCCAGATAAGCCTCACTGCGTGTGGGATGAGTATGCCCACGAAACCGATGAGGCCCGTGAAGCAAATCGCAGAGGAGGTGATAAGAGTCGCGGCGGCCAGCAATATGAGTTTGACCCTTTCCACATTCACGCCCAGCTGCTGGGCCTGATCTTCATCAAGCTGCATTACGTTGAGTGGACGGGCATGAATCCAGATAACTATCAAGCCGGCCACTACAGAGGGAAGGACGATCCATACCTCAGACCAGCTAGTCAGGTAAAGTCCACCCAGCAGCCAGAATACAATCCCACGTAGTTCTTCGCCGGAGACGGTCATAAGGTAGGAGTTAGTGGAGGCCAGAAGGGCGCTCAGCGCCACTCCGGCCAGAATAAGAGTGGTGGCCGGCAGAGTCTTACCGACACGGGCCAGCAAATAGACCACAGCAACGGCACCTATGCCACCAATGAAGGCAAACAATGGGACGGCCCCAAAGGTCATCCAGGTTAATGTGAAGGGAATGAGCATAGCAGCGGTAGCCCCCAGTCCGGCTCCGGAAGCCACACCCAGGAGATAAGGGTCAGCTAGAGGGTTGCGGAATAATCCCTGGTAAGTGGCTCCGGCTACTGCCAGGGCTGCTCCTACCAGGCCTGCCAGTAAGATGCGGGGAAGCCGGATATCCAGAATTATGGTCTCCAGGATTTCCAGGCTCACCGGCGCCCCGAAGATTTCGGGTGAAGACGGAGTGATATCAACGAAGGGCAACTGGGAGAGAAGGACCTGTGCAGTGGTCGAGAACGGTATGGAAACGCTTCCCAGAGTAGTGGCAAACACGACTACCAGCACCAGCAGTCCTGCGAGCACCAGCAAAGCACAGACTCTACCTTGCCAGCGAATGGCATAGGGAATAGCAGGCTCGCTATGGACCTTGGATACAGTAGCTGCCATCGTCAAATGAATCCTGCACAAATATCAAAAATCAAAGGTCAAAAATCAAAATGACAACTCAAAATGCAAGAATATTTCGTTGCCTTCCTCTCAGGGTCAATATACTGGTGGCAAGGATATTCGCAATCTCCGTGGCCTCTGTCAGAAGTCTATTAACGGCCTCTTTGTCACCTCTATCAGAATCTCTGAGCAGTTCCAACCAGAATTTGGATTCGTTTGCTGGCTTCAAGGCGTGAGCAAAAAAAATTGGTATAGGCCTTCCGCGCATTTCTATTTCTTCATTTTGATCTTCTTAGTATTCGATGCCTTCCCGGCTTGCTATTCCCTGGCTGTAAGGGTGCTTCACTTCCCTCACCTCGCTGACCAGGTCTGCCTTTTCGATAATCTTTTCTGTGACGCCCCGGCCCGTTAGGACAAGCTCCAGGTTCTCCGGTTTTGCCTCCATAAGAGAGAGAATGTCTTCCTCTTTCAGAAAACCGTCGCGCACGGCAATGTTTATCTCGTCCAGGACCAGCATATCCCAGGACGGGTCCTGGAAAAGCTCCTTGATAAACTCCAGCCCCTTGGAGCACTCCCTGCAAACATCGTCCGGGTTTAGCCCCTTGTAGAAGTGAGGATGTTTCTTGGCGAAAAGAAAAGTCTTTATCCCCAGCTTTTCCAGACATTTGTGTTCACCGTAACCGAATGCCTCGGGATCTTTGAAGAACGAGACGAGGCCGACCTTGAAACCATGTCCGGCGGCGCGAATGGCCTGACCCATAGCCGCAGTGGACTTGCCTTTGCCGGCTCCGGTGTAAACTTGGATCAGGCCTTTCTGTTTCATCTGAGTTCCCCCTTCCCGTTGCGGAGAAAACCTTCACTCAGCTGCTTTCAGGTTCCTCAAATATCTCAGGGTGAATGAAATACGCAAACCATTCTAAGCCGTCTACCAGCCTAGGACCTGGGCGCTGAACCAGGTCATCAGCACCTTGATAGACTCTGTCATTTTGCCTGGCATCCGTACTATTAAGTGACGTCACGTTCTGCGCCCACTCAAACGACCATTCGCTGGCGATAATCACTTCAGGATTGCGGGCAACAACCTCTTCAATTGAGACTGTCGTATAGCCGGTGATGTTTTGACAGATGTTCACCCCGCCTGCCTTCTCGACCAACTCGTGGATGAAAGTCCCTGAGCCAGCCGTCCATAAGGGGTCATGCCACACGATATAGAAGACCTGCAACCTTTCTTCCAGTTCTTGGGTCTGATCAACTACTGCGTCTATCCTCCCATCCATTTCAGACGTAAGTGTCTGAGCCTCCACTTCCTTATCGGTTATCTCGCCCACTGTCCTGATATCGGTAAGCACGTCATCTAGATCAGTAGATTCTATGCCGAATACCGTAAGACCAAGCTCATCCATCGTATTGATGACATCCATAGGGGTACCATAGGCAACCAGGATGAGGTCGGGGTTAAGGGCAACTATCTTCTCGATATTTGGGGTATCATATCCTCCCACCTTTTCCTTCTGGAGGGCTTCCGGGGGATAGTTGCACCAGTCGGTGACTCCGATTACCTCCTCTTGGAGGCCGAGGGCAAACAGGATCTCGGTGTTGGAGGGAGCCAGGGAGATGATTCTCTGGGGCGTTCCATTAATGGCGACCAGCCTGCCCAGGTCATCAAACACGTATTCGGTTGGTGTCTGTTCACCGGGGCTGCAGGCTGTCAGAGCCAGAGCAATGGTCAGAAGTAGGAGGAACCAGTTTGTGCCCCCGGCGAAGATTTGTTTACGAATCCTTTTCATGTAACTCAATTCTACCTCCTTTTATACAATATTAATTTATTTTATACAACTGGATTTGATCAAGTCTCATTCATGCGAGCAATTTCACCTCCTATAAGCAAGTATGCTTTATTATATACAAGTGTACTTGTATAGCTTATTCTAGATGATAGCAGATAGAATGTCAAGGGATTTCCATGGCATATTTCAGAAAATCTTTATTGTGTGGAGATATGTGAGATCAGGAGGGACAAAGTATTGCCTATCTTTTCTTCAGGTCAATAATCTCATAGTCTAAATTTTCCTCTTCCAATCTCTGCATCAGAATAGATGCCCTGTCTGTGCTGCAGACAGCCAGGAAGG
>JBKHJJ010000073.1:0-6883 GCA_046538185.1 Dehalococcoidia bacterium | reverse complement strand
TTGTTGGTGCTTCGCTTTGCAGAGCACCGGGGAAGTGCCGATCTATCGGAATTCATGCCTGGAGATACATAACCCCCCTTAATCCCCCTTACTTTAAGGGGGATTAAGCAGAATATTTCTATGCTCAAATTCGCGGGGACGCGAGGATGAGGTCCTTGTATTAGACTTCCCCCTCTTAGGATAAGAGGGGGTTATGGGGAGTTAGCGGACCCCATCACCCTTCATAACCCCATTTGTCCCCCTTACCTTAAGGGGGGAACCAGCGGCACGACCCTGAAGGGGCGCACTACATGAGTGGACGTGGTACGCGACTGTCCCGGCGTTTCCGTTCCATACTTGAGGCGCGGGACAGTGACCCTGGGCAGGCACTTGTCTTGCCAGTCGTTGTTCTTTCGCCGTTACTGGCAGCGTTGGTATAATTAGTCATGCGAACCCATATTAAAGCCAAGGTGCTGGAAGTTATCACGGCGATTTTGCCGCTGGTCGTGGCAGTGGTCATTCTCCAGGTTGCCGTTATCCGTATGCCGGGGCTTGTTTTTCTCCAGTTTATTATAGGGGCAGCCATGGTCATCGCCGGGATGATTCTTTTCTTGCTGGGCGTCGAAATCGGCATCCTGCCCATGGGCAAAGCTCTGGGTGCCGGAGTCCCCAGACGTGGCTCCATATACTGGGTCATCGGTATCGCCCTTCTCATCGGTTTCGCCGCGACGGTCGCCGAGCCCGATGTCCTCGTCTTGACCGGGCAGGTTGATGAGGTCTCCAAGGGGACTATTGCCAGCAATGTTTTGGTGCCGGTCATCGCCATCGGGGTTGGATTCTTTGTTGCCACGGCGATGCTGCGCGTTCTGTTCAATTTCCCCATTGCGTATTTGCTGACAGCCGGCTATGTTATCGTCATAATCCTGGCTTTCTTCGCTCCGGCTGAGTTTGTGCCGGTGGCCTTCGACGCCGGGGGTGTCACCACCGGGCCGATGGCGGTGCCGATAATCCTTTCGCTGGGACTGGGATTCAGCTCGGTGCTGGCGGGAAGGTCTGCGCTGTCAGACGGCTTCGGCTTGATTGGGCTGGCCTCAATCGGGCCGGTAATCGGGGTAATGGTCATGGGGATGGTGCTATCTTGAGTGACGTAGTCATCTGGGATGGAATCGGGCATACCTTCTGGGGCGTGACAAAGGCTTTGCTGCCGCTGCTGGTCCTGTTTCTCATTTTTCAGTTTTCGGTACTGAAGCTGCCAAGAAGCTACGTATTTAATCTTCTTAAAGGAGCTCTCCTGGCCGTGCCAGGCTTGACCCTGTTTCTGCAGGGTGTGAGCAACGGCTTTTTTCCGGCGGGCCAGTCTATAGGTGAAGCTCTGGGTAACATCAGGGCACAATGGCTTCTAATACCCTTCGGCTTGATGATGGGTTTTCTGGCAACCTGGGGGGAGCCTGCTGTACGCATACTCAGCAGCCAGATTGAAGAGGCTTCAGGTGGATCTATACGCAGGAGGATCGTTCTCTATGCGATATCCTCCAGTGTTGCCTTGTTTGTTGCCCTGGGGATGGCAAGAATTGTGTACGGGATTCCACTGCTCTGGATCGTCATACCCGGTTACCTGCTGGCTATAGGCATGCTGTGGTTCAGCGAAAGGAGTGTTGTTGCTGTGGCCTTTGATGCCGGCGGCGTGGCTACCGGGCCGATGGTGGTAACCTTCGTTCTGGCGATAGCTGTAGGTATTGCTTCTGCAATTGAGGGCCGCGACCCGATCATAGATGGTTTTGGACTGATAGCTTTGGTAGCCCTGGCACCTATCTTGACCATAATGGTGGTAGGGCTGATACTTCGCCTTAGACTACGGAGAAAGGAGGAATAGACATGGCGGAGATTTTTCTCATTGTTAGCATTGTCAGAAATGGATGGGGTGACAAGGTTCTCGAAGCTTCCTGTAAGGCGGGGGCGGAAGGGGGTACCGTTATGTTCGGTCGGGGAGTGGGAGTCCACGAACATCAGAAAATACTGGGGATTCCCATCGAACCGGAGAAGGAGATCGTGCTGTCGATAACTTATGCGGATAGGAAAGAGGCCATTCTGGAAGCGATCGTGGATGCCGCTGAACTGGATAAGCCGGGAGCCGGAATAACCTTCGTACTTCCTGTGGAAAAGGTAGCAGGGGTGGTTCATCGGGGTGACCAGAGTTGTGCGTAGCCCACTTCAATCCTCTCCACTGCGAGCCTCAGGAGTGTCCAGAGCAAGGACGAGGCCGCGGATGAGAATCTGCTGATCTAGTTCAGATAGATGGGTGACACTGTGTATGTTTGTAACATTGAGTAGTAACCTTCTGTGTCATTGCCAGTCCCTACTTGTCGGTGTCCCCCGTAATCTCCCCCTTAGAGTAAGGAGGACTAAGGGGGTTATCTCTAGCTATGTTCATAACTCCCCCGTCCTCTCTTATCCTAAGAGCGGGACTCAGTACGAGATTGCTTCGCCGCCTTCGGCTGCTGGCAGGAACAAGAAAGGCCTGTCACTAAGGTACTGAACGAGTACATGTGCTTTACCTTTGAGCAGTTGCGGTGCTAGAATTGATATGAAGAGAGGCAATGTCAGGGCATTCTAAGTGGGCACAGATTAAGCGTCAGAAAGGAGTAGCTGATGCCAGGCGTGGGCAGCTATTTACCAAGCTTGCTCGAGAAATCATAGTTGCGGTGCGCCAGGGTGGAGCTAATCCGGAAAGCAACTTCCAGTTGCGTTTGGTGATTCAGAAGGCCCGGGATAACAACATGCCCTCCGATAACATCGAAAGGGCCATAAAGCGGGCCAGCGGTGAATCTGAGGGCTCCGCCCTGGCTGAGTTGCAACTCGAAGGGTACGGGCCGGGTGGCATAGCAGTACTGGTGGAAGCCCTGACCGATAACCGTAATCGCACCATTCAGGATGTACGCCGGGTATTCACTCGCCACGGCAGTAGCCTCGGTGAGAGTGGCTGTGTGTCATGGCTGTTTGAGAATCGAGGTGTAATCACTGTGGAAACCGATCCCGCAGGTGCTGAAGATATGGCCCTGAGGGCAATTGATGCCGGGGCTGAAGATGTCAAGACTGAACAGGGTTATGTAGAGGTCTACACCCAACCAGAGGACTTAGAAGAAGTGAGAAAGGCGATTGAAGAGAAAGAACACGTGGTTTCGGCAGAGCTGTCCTTAACACCCAAAACGACAGTGTTGGTGGATGAAGACAAAGCGGTTCAGGCCCTGAATTTTCTCGACCAACTGGAAGAACTGGACGATGTGCAACGAGTCTTCTCCAATATTGATTTTTCCGATGCTACTTCCGAAAAGCTGCGCGCGCGGACTTGATATGCGCATCCTCGGTATTGACCCCGGTACTGTGAATTTGGGCTACGGTGTGGTAGATGGCGAACAAGAGATACATATGGTGACTTGCGGAGTAATCAGTCTCCCATCTCGAGTTCCCGTGGAGGAAAGACTGCGGTCTCTATACGACCGAGTAGGGACGATCATCGCTGAGCACAAACCAGATGAGGTAGCTATCGAGGACCCCTTTGTCGGTCACAACATAAGGTCGGCGTTTGCCGTGGGCAGAGCGCAAGCGATAACTATTCTGGCAGCAGCCAAAGAGGGACTACCCGTTTATTACTACTCACCGGCCAAGATAAAGCAGCAGATAACCAGCTACGGACAAAGCGATAAACAACAGGTCCAAGAAATGGTGAGAATCCAGCTCGGGCTATCTGAGGTGCCTCAGCCGAGCGATGCTGCTGACGCCCTGGCTGTAGCTATCTGCCATATTCAGCAGAGTCGCCTGGACCGCTGGCTCACCGAACATATACCGAAATGATAGCCACATTAGAGGGGGCACTGGAATACCGTGGCAATGATTCCATTATTGTTAACGTCGGCGGGGTAGGTTTTCGGGTGTATGTTTCAGGCTCCACCTTAGCACAGTTGGCGGCTGTCGGAGGTAAGGTCTCTATCCATACCCATCTGCACTTGAGAGAGGATAATGTCTCTCTGTACGGCTTTGCTTCTGGTGAAGAGCTGGCCCTGTTCAAGAACCTCATTTCTGTATCGGGAATCGGCCCCAAGGTGGCTCTGGGATTGCTCTCTGCCTTGAATCCTGAACAACTGGTTATGGCCATAGCCGGCGGCAATACCGATCTGATTAGTCAAGCGCCCGGTATCGGTAGGAAAGTGGCCGACCGTTTGGTCGTCGAACTGAGAGGCAAGCTAGAGAAGGAGTGGAAAGAGGCGGCATTGCCTGCGGCTCCGGAGAGCGCCGATGTCCTGGCCGCCCTAACCGGTTTGGGCTACTCTCTGGCAGAAGCCACCAAAGCTGTCTCCAAACTCCCGGATTCTGAGGAACTAAGTCTGGAGGAGAAAATCAGGATGGCACTGCAGCAGATGACGAGAGGATAGACCGGCCGCAATAGAGCCAGCCGACGAAAGCCAAAAAGGCCCTGGCCATACTGAAAAATGTTATAATGTAGTTCCACTCTATCGGTTCAATAACCTGCAGACAAGGAGGTACATTTGGTGGGTACGGCAGATACGAACATTTCCCATATTTCCAGCACGAACGGGAGGGCGAATCATGAAGTTTGTGAAATGGTTTGAAGAGATTGGGGCAGAGGACGTGTCTTCAGTCGGTGGCAAGAACGCATCTCTTGGTGAGATGATAAGAAACCTGGGGGAGAAAGGGGTAAATGTACCCTCCGGATTTGCCATTACTGCTGAAGCATACAGGTATATGATAGAGAAAGCAGGCATAGCCCAAAAAATCAAAGGCGCTCTGGCAGAGCTGGATACCCATGATATGAAGGGTTTGTCAAAGAGGGGCGAAAGAATAAGGAGCCTTGTAAGCACTGCAACGTGCCCTGCGGAATTGGAAGAGGAAATAAGAGCTGCCTATCGAGGAATGGAAAGCAAATATGGGAGGAATGTTGATGTTGCTGTAAGAAGCAGTGCTACTGCTGAAGATTTACCTACGGCCTCATTTGCTGGACAGCAAACAAGTTATTTGAATGTGCGTGGAGAAGATGACCTCCTACAAAAGGTCATGGAGTGCTTCGCATCTTTGTTCACGAACCGGGCGATCTCCTACCGGGTGGACAAAGGATTTGACCATCTGAGCGTTTATCTCTCTATAGGTGTGCAAAAGATGGTCCGGTCTGATTTAGCCTGCTCTGGGGTCATATTTTCCATAGATACTGATTCGGGCTTCAAGGACGTGGTCTACATAACTGCTGCCTATGGTCTGGGAGAGAATGTAGTACAGGGAATTGTTGATCCAGACCAGTTTTACGTTTTCAAGCCCACTCTAAAGGAAGGATTCAGATCCATTGTGGATAAGAAGCTGGGGACGAAGGAAAAGAAACTGGTCTACAAGGGGGATGGGACTGGAACGGAGCAGAAGAAGGTAAGTCATGAGGCGCAAAGAGAGTTCGCGCTGAGTGACGATGAAGTCATCGCTCTCGCCAAGTGGGCCTGCATCATAGAAGAACATTATGGCCTGCCCATGGACATTGAATGGGCAAAGGATGGAGGCACCGGGGAACTCTTCATAGTCCAGGCCAGGCCAGAGACAGTGCATTCACAAATGGACGCAGCTATGCTCAGGACTTATGTACTTGAAGAAGAGGGAGAATTGCTGTTGACGGGGGAAGCAGTCGGTACAAAGATAGGGCAAGGGGAGGTGACTGTAATAGAGGACAGCAGTGAAATCCACCAGTTCAAGAGGGGTCAAGTTCTGGTCACTGATATGACGGACCCCGATTGGGAGCCGATTATGAAGATCGCCGGTGGCATAGTGACAAACAGGGGTGGCAGGACCTGCCATGCAGCTATTGTTAGTCGTGAGCTGGGAGTGCCCTGCGTGATCGGCACCGTCAATGGGACCGAGGTATTGAAGGGCATGAAGCAGGTTACGATAGATTGTTCGCAAGGCCAGGGAAGAATCTACAGGGGGAATTTGAAGTACAGATTAGATGAGGTAGAAGTGAGTAGACTTCCCAGGCCCGACACCAGGATAATGATGAACTTCGGCATTCCCGAAGGTGCGTTCATCCAGAGTCAGATTCCCAACGATGGGGTTGGCCTGGCCCGGGAAGAGTTCATCATCAATTCCTACATCGGTATACACCCTATGGCCCTGATTGAATACGACAGGCTGGAAGAAGAGGCGGGCAGGGATACGAGACTAGCACAGGTAGTCAGGGAGATAGACCAGAAGAGCATACCGTACAAGGACAAGAAGCAGTTCTTCGTGGACAACCTTGCCATGGGGATAGCAAAGATAGCGGCGGGATTCTATCCCAATGAAGTCATCGTTCGTTTTTCCGACTTCAAGACAAACGAGTACGCCAATCTGATTGGGGGATATCGTTATGAGCCAGAGGAAAGCAACCCTATGATAGGATGGAGAGGAGCATCTCGCTATTATGATGAGAAGTTCAAGCCTGCCTTTGGTTTAGAATGCCAGGCGATAAAGAAGGTAAGGGATGAGATGGGGTTGAGCAATGTGAAGGTGATGGTTCCGTTTTGCCGGACGCCGGAGGAAGGGAGGAAGGTGATAAGAACGATGGAAGAGTTTGGCTTGAAGCAAGGGGAAAACGGTCTGGAAGTGTACGTAATGTGCGAGATACCGTCAAATGTGGTCCTGGCAGAGAAATTCGCTGATGTGTTTGATGGCTTCAGCATAGGGTCGAACGATCTGACGCAACTGACTCTTGGCCTAGATAGAGACTCTGGGCTCGTGGCACACATATTTGATGAAAGAGACGAAGCGGTGAAGAGGCTGATAAAGCAGGTCATAGATGCGGCACATCGTCATAGACCGCGGAGGAAGATAGGCATATGCGGTCAGGCGCCGAGTGATTTTCCTGAATTTGCCG
>JBKHJJ010000072.1:0-6964 GCA_046538185.1 Dehalococcoidia bacterium | reverse complement strand
CTGCTCAACCGCCTGAGGACGCAACCTCTGGCACGCTGGAAATCACAAATGTCCAGATTGTTGCTAGTTGGGCGAAAATGTTTTGTTCAACAAGATGGGTGGGCCAAAAGTTGACCGGCCTCCAATAAGCCTGTATAATACTTTCTCGGAAAACCAAACACAGAATTGTCTCTCCGAGCTGTTGCGCCTAAATTCGCCACAGGCGAACACGGCGGACAGCCGGCGGATGAAAATCCCGAGGGCGCGGACAGAAATGTCCGTACCTCCCGTGATTGGAAAGGAGGGCAAATGGGAATAAAAACGCAATGGCTAAGCGCCTTACCTCATGGGGCGCTTTTGTTTATCTATTACTTCTCCTCACTAATACTCCCTCGCCATCAATCTGGGATCATGTTACCTATAGGAGGACCTCATAGCTGTGAAGGGCTTCTCCCTGAATAAACTCACCTTTACGTTTGTGCTACTGGGGCTGGTGATCTTGCTTTTCGTGTTTGTGCCCCTGTTCAAGATGATAATATCCCAGGATTTCTCAATCCTGTGGGAAACCATGCTCGACGAGGAGGTCAGAGACGCAATCTGGCTCTCGATTTACTCTGCTCTGATCGCTACCATCGTAGGATTTGTATTCGGAGTACCTCTTGCGTATATCTTAGCCCGTCACGATTTTCCGGGGAAGAAAATCGTCGAGGGGCTAATCGACGTACCCATAGTAGTTCCTCATTCAGCGGCTGGTATTGCCCTTTTGTTCGTCTTTGGAAAACAGTTTTTCATGGCCAAAGCCTTTGGGATATTTGGCATTGAGTTCGTAGGTGCGGTACCGGGGATAGTTATCGCCATGCTTTTCGTAAGTGTTCCCTTCCTTGTGGATTCTGCCAAGGATGGTTTCAAGAGCGTAGACCCCCGACTGGAGAAAGTTGCCCGGACCCTGGGGGCCTCGCCACGAAAGACCTTCACCAGCATCTCACTTCCACTGGCCTGGAGGAGCATTCTTTCAGGTAGTGTGCTTATGTGGGGTCGAGGAATCAGTGAGTTCGGGGCCGTGATGTTCCTTGCCTATCACCCGATGACAGCCCCCATCCTGGTGCTGGAGAGATTCCAGTCGTACGGTCTAAATTACTCCGGGCCAGTTGCCATTCTCCTGGTTCTGATCTCTCTAACCATCTTCGTGGTCTTCCGAACTATAGCTCACAGGGGGAAATTTTGATTGCGATAAAGGACCTATGTGTAGACCTTGGTGATTTCGTTCTCGAGAACGCCACTCTGGATGTGCAGAAGGGCGAGTATTTCATCATTTTGGGTCCAACCGGAGCGGGGAAAACAGTGTTGCTGGAAACGATCGCCGGCCTCTACTCGCCCAAAAGCGGAACAGTCTGGCTTCAGGAACAGGACGTGACCGTATTGGATCCTGAAAAAAGGAATATCGGATTCGTATATCAGGACCACGTGCTTTTCCCTCACCTTACGGTCGCAGACAATGTCTCCTTCGGACTGAAACAGCGGAAAAAATCGAAGACCGAAATCAAACAAGCGGCGAACTGGGCTACAGAACTACTGGGAATATCCCACTTGCTACAGAGGAAGCCTGACACCCTGAGCGGGGGAGAGAAACAGAAAGTAGCCCTTGCCCGCGCGCTGGCGGTGAGCCCCAAGGTATTACTCCTGGATGAACCATTAAGCGCGCTCGACCCCGAAACCAGGGAAAACGTACAGCGACAACTGCAAGACATACACAGAAGGTTGAACCTGACCATCATTCACGTGACGCATGATTTCGAGGAAGCGACCTCCCTCGGCGATCGAATCGCCGTTTTGGCCGAGGGACGCGTCGCACAGGTAGGAACACCGCAGGAGATATTCCATCAGCCGAAGTCAGAAACCGTGGCTCGATTCGCTCTAGCCAGGAATATCTTCACAGGGGAAGTTAGGAACGGCGAAGAGGAATCCGCTGTAATGGACATTGAGGGTACACAGATAGCAGTGGTAACGGACGCTCGGGGCAAGCGTCGTGCATCGATCAGGCCCGAGGACATTCTTCTTTCCAACGAACCCATTCATTCCAGCGCTCGCAATTCCTTCAAAGGTAAGATCAACCATATCGTCGATAGGGGATCGACCATATACCTCACCGTAGCGGTTCCGCCGGATTTCGTATGTCTGGTGACCCGCCGCTCATTTGAGGAAATGAATATCAAGGAAGGAGGTGATGTTTATGTGACATTCAAGGCTTCAGCAGTGCACGTGTTTTGAAAAGGAGTGAGCCCCTAGCTTCCAGAGAGACAAGAAAGCTGGTAGCTGAAAACTACTAAAAGGAGGATTCCCCAATGAAACGAAAAACAGTAAGGGTACTATCTATAGCGCTGGCACTGGTTATGATGCTGACGCTTATGGTCGGATGTCAGCAAATAGAAGAAACGACCACAGACACCCCGGAGACTTCAGGCACTCCGGGAACCCCAGAACTTAGCGGCACGCTCACCATCTTTCACGCCGGAAGCCTGACCGTGCCAGTGGCTGAGCTAAGCAAAGCCTTCCGAGAAGAACATCCCGATGTTAAGTTCGAAACGGAAGCCGCCGGCAGCCGGACTACCGCCCGAAAGGTCAGCGAACTCGGTCGCGAGGCCGACCTGGTAATGTCCGCCGACTACACCGTCATCGACAACCTGCTGATCCCCGACTTTGCCGACTGGAATGTCCGTTTCGCGCGCAACACGATGGTCATTGCCTACACAGACCAGTCTAAGTCCGCCGATGAGATCAACAGCGATAACTGGTACGACGTGCTCCCTCGCGAGGGCGTGGTCTATGGCCACTCCGAACCCGACGCCGATCCCTGCGGGTACCGCACGCTGATGGTCTGGCAACTGGCGGAGAAGTACTATGACGAGCCCGGACTGTATGAAAAGCTAGACGAGCACTGCCCGCCCAAGAATATCCGCCCCAAGTCGGTCGAGCTGATCGCACTGCTGGAATCCGGGGATATGGACTACGCCTTCGAGTACCGTTCAGTCGCGGTGCAGCACGAACTCAACTTCGTAGAGTTGCCCGAGGAGATCAATCTCAGCATGGTCAAGCACGCCGACTTCTACAGTGAGGCGAAAGTAGAACTCAGTGGCTCGGAACCGGGAGAGACCATCACCACGCAGGGTAAACCCATTGTCTACGGGGTGACGATACCCAATAACGCCCCTAGCCCCAAGCTGGCCACCGAGTTCGTTAGATTCCTGCTCGGGCCCGAAGGTCAGGCCATTATGGAAGAGCAAGGCCAGCCCCCCATCGTGCCAGCGGTCTCAGCCAATATGGACAAGCTTCCAGGCGAGATAAAGGACATGGTTGAAGCGGCTGGAGGGGCCTCTGAAACAGATGCCGAAACGGCGTTAACATTCACCGGGAAGGTTGACAATAAACTTTCCCTCTCAATGGCCGACTTGCAGGGAATGGATGTGGTTGAAAAGACCATCGAGCATCCCAAGAAGGGCGAGCAAACCTACACAGGCATCATGATGAGCACGCTCCTGGAGGAAGCTCAGCCCAATGAAGGTGCCACTCTCACCTTCACCGCTTCTGATGCTTACAGCGTGGACGTGCCTCTCAGCGATGCTAGGGCCTGCACCGATTGCATGGTCACCTTCGATGACGGCACTTTGCGGCTGGTGATGCCTGACCTGGGGAGCAGCTACTGGGTCAAGGACGTTGTCTCCATTGAGGCCAAGTAACGCAATGCGTTAAACGTTATTTAAGGAGAGAATAATGAGTAAAAGAATACTTCCCGTTGTCGCGATTATACTGACGTTCACCCTGCTGGTGGGGTGCGTCACCCAACCGACAGAGGAATCAACCAGCGCAACTACCGCCCCCGAAATGACTCTGACGGTCAAATCCACCGACAAGAGCGTCACACTGAACTGGGACGACATCAAGGAGATGCCCGCCTACGAGGGGCCTGGCGGCAGAATGAACAGCGTGGGCGAGATTACTCCACCGTGGACCTACAAGGGTGTAACCGTCGAGGACCTATGTAACCTCGTAGGCGGCTTCACGGAAGATAACAGCGTAAAGATCACAGCCAAGGACGGTTACAGCATGACCTTCTCATACGATCAGATCGCCTCCGGTGACTATGACACCTATGACGTCAGCAGTGGCGAGGCCAAGCCCTTTGACGGCAAACTCCAGACCGTCATCGCATACAAGCAGCAGGGCGAGTTCATCCCGTCGGACGAGGACGGGCCATTACGCTTGGCCATTCTGGGCTCTGACAAGATTGTAACTGACGGCCACTGGTGGATCAAGTGGGTCGAGTCAATCGAGGTAAAGGAAGCACTCGATCAGTGGACACTGCATTTGGAGGGTGTGCGCTCTGAGGACGTGGATTCAGGTTCCTTCGAAACAGGAGCTGCCCCGAACTGTCATGGTACATCCTGGACCGATGATAAAGAACATACATGGGAAGGGATACCCCTGTGGCTGCTGGTCGGACGAGTAGATGACGAAAACAAGCACGAGGACAAGGCCTTTAACGACGAGTTGGCTGAGTCCGGCTACGAAATTGACCTGATCGCAAGTGACGGATACACCATCACGCTGGACAGCGGACGTGTAGCGCGCAATAACGATATCATCCTGGCATACCTGATGAACGACAGGCCGCTGCCGGACAAACACTGGCCGCTGCGGCTGGTCGGACCTAAACTGGAGAAATCGAGCATGATCGGCGCTGTCGAGACCATCAAGGTGAACGTACAGTAAAAAAGAACCCGAGCCTAGCACGGAGCACGTGCTAGGCTCGGCTATCAACCAAGAAGGGAAAAGAATGATGAAGAAATTATCATACCTGGCTATAATGTGCCTACTCGCAGCAACCCTCAGCGCATGCAGCATTCCTCCCGGTCAAACCGGGAAAACCCAGATGCGCGTGCTCTTTGCCGGAAGCCTGATTATCCCCTTTGACGAGCTAGAAACAGCCTTCGAGGAACAGCATTCTGATGTGGATGTTTTGATGGAGGGTCACGGATCTATACAGTGTATTCGGCATGTCACCGAACTGAATGAACTGGCAGATGTTGTCGCTGTCGCAGACTACTCGTTGATCCCACTGATAATGTACGAAAGCAAAAATGCAGAAACAGGCAAAGCCTATGCCAACTGGACGATTCAGTTCGCCACGAACCAACTGGGGCTCGCCTATACCTCTGAGAGCACCTACTTTGACGAGATTAACGCCGAAAACTGGTATGAAATCCTTTCCCATCCCGATGTGGGTTTCGGCCTCTCCGATCCACGCTTTGACGCCTGCGGCTATCGTGGCATGATGGTGGGCCAACTGGCAACTTCCTATTACGACGAGCCTGATCTCTTCTACAACCTCCTTGGTGACCGATTCACCCGCCCCGTCCGCATACAAGAAAACGATGGCCTCGACACTATTTTGATCCCCGAGATCATGCAGCCTGAGGATAACAGCGGATTGATGATGCGCGGGGCCAGTGTGCAATTGCTTGCCCCGCTGGAATCGGGCGATTTGGACTACGCCTTCGAGTACAGAAGTGTATCCGAACAGCACAACCTGAACTTCCTTGAGCTGCCCCCGGAGATCAATCTCAGCGACGCGGCCCACGAGGATAACTACCAAAGTGTACGTGTAAAGCTGGCATTCCAGCGCTTTGCCACAGTCAATCCGGAGTTTGAGGGCAAGACCATCGTCTATGGCTTAACCATCCCATCCAATGCCCCCCACCCAGATCTGGCGGTTGAGCTTATCAAGTTCCTGACGGGCCCTGAAGGCCAAGCAATCATGCAAGAGCAAGGCCAACCACCAATTGTGCCCGCGGTGTCAGATAATATTGACAACTTGCCTGCTGAGCTGAAGGAGGTAGTCGAAGAGGCACCGAGTTGAGGACAGAGAAAACCTTCACATATGTGTTACCAAAGTTATGAAGTCTCGTGTTTAGGTCTATGATTCCCAAATAGGCCGTTATGACCCCTCCGAACATTTGTAGGGGGAAGCATGTATCGAGTATGTGTTCAAGGTTCGGCGACCAAAAGGTTTGGCTTTGTACGCAGCAACTGTTGCTAAGATGCCCCTCCACCATGCAGGTGGCAGCCTGCCCCCACAGCCCCTGTTTCTTGCTGTAGGCCAGCGGGGAGACCGTGGGTGAGTGGAATCAAGGTTTAGATGGAGCAACAAATGGGCCTGCAAGAAAACCGAAATGCTCGGTTTAGCCAGGGCCTACACTGCATGCGCAATAATCGCGAGAATAAAGACGGCCCCTTAGCAACAGTTGCTGCGTACAGAGCCAAAGTTTTCGATGCCCCGGGTTTCTGAATACCTCTTTGTTACCGTAGCTGAGCGCACGGTGTTTACGAAGATTTCGCAGAATGCCCCGACTTTTAGTCGGGGATGAATGCGGTAGGGGGCTGGGCTCATGAAATCGCGGTGGCGAAGCCATTAATCGGGCGAAAAGCCCCGACCTTGGTCGGGGATAGTCCGATTCAAGCGATTTCTTTACTCTCTCAGTTCCTTGGTGTGGATAGGTGTGAGATGTCTAGCTTCTAAGTTTTGCCAATCCGGTAAATGGTGGTACCGCATACAGGGCATGTGCCCTTGGTAGCAGGTTTACCATTTTTCAGTGTCACCTTTTGTGCGTTCTGCATTTCCCTTCTTGCCCTGCACTTGAAGCAATAACCCTCCATCTGGCTTCCTCCTTACACTGTTTCTGCATAACCTTATCGAATTCATAACCCCCGTGTCAAGGCCCGCTTGACAGACCCAGGCTGATGCCCGTCCGCTTAAGCGTGTCACCTCCGTTCCGGGTGAACATCCCCCGGTTTTTATCAACATTTTGCCTCCCAGGGGGATTACCTATGGCCTATCTGTTTATTTATATGGTTAAAAAACCGTCACTCCAGGCACGGGGAGGGGTCATAAGCTAGCTAGTTTTTCAGATATAACTTCAAGTCCTTTTGT
>JBKHJJ010000071.1:0-6977 GCA_046538185.1 Dehalococcoidia bacterium | reverse complement strand
AGAGCGGATGAGATCCTCGCAGCGTCTACGGGCCCGGTGCTTGTGCTCGCAGATTCAAGCCGACGCAAGACTATGAACAAGGAACTGGCACGTCAGGAGGCACGGTAATGAAAGCCACACATAAACCACTATCCAGTTTGGCTGACCCGCGGCCGGTTTCGCCGAGCAAGCGGGCAAAACAGACTATGGATGAACACGCATTACGCCTCCAGGCTCTGTTCGACACAATGACAGAAGGTGTCGTCCTGATCGCGCCGGATGGACGGATTATCGAGGCCAATGCCGCGGCGGAGCGCATACTGGGTCTTACCCGGTCCGAAATCACACGGCGGAACTGCACTGCCTCAGATTGGAAAATTCTCCGCCCTGATGGCACGCCGATGCCAGCGCAAGAGATGGCAGGGCCGCGAGCGATGAAGGAAAGGCGCCCAATCAGAAACGTGGAAATGGGAATCGAGCACCCGGCCGGATTTATGGCCTGGATGAACGTTAGCGCTTCGCCGCTCATGAACGCAGAAGGCGAGCTCCAGGGCGTCGTCGTTACTTTTGCAGACATCACGGAGAGCAGGCAAACGGATAGTAAATACCATGTGATTCTACAAACCGCCCTCGATGGCTTCTTCGTCGGCGACCAGGATGCCCGTTTTGTTGAAGTTAACGACGCATACTGTAGTATGGTGGGCTATGCTCGCGAAGAACTGCTCACGATGTCTATGCGTGATATCGAAGCAATAGATAAGCCCAAAGACATAGCTCGGCGCATCAATAAACTAATGGAGCGAGGTTATGAGCGCTTCGAGACCCGGCATCGTCGAAAAGACGGCAAGATAATCGACGTTGAGGTTAGTGCACATTACATTAATGTGGAGGGTGGGCAATTTGTTGTATTTGTCCGTGAAGTCACCGAGCGCAAGCGAGCGGAGCAAGTTCTAAAGGAAAGCGAGGCGAAATATAGAACGCTGATCGAAAGCATCCCGCGGAGGATATTTCTCAAGGATACTAGTTCAGTTTACATTTCCTGCAACAAGAACTACGCTGACTACCTGAACATAAAACCCGATCATATCTCAGGGTCCACAGATTATGACTTCTACCCTGCGGACGTGGCTGAAAAATATAGAGCAAGCGACAGAATAGTCATTGAGTCCGGGAGCAAACAAACAACTGAAGAGAGGTATGTCCAGGACGGACAGGAAAGAATCGCGGAGACACTCAAGACAATGGTGAGAGATGAAAACGGTGAAATCGTCGGCGTACTTGGCATCTGCCACGACATCACCGAGCGCAGGCGAACCGAGCAGGCTCTGAGAGGAAGTGAACAGAGATACAGGACGCTGGTGGAGAGTATCCCACAAAAGATCTTTCTCAAGGACAAGAACTCAGTCTACATTTCCTGCAACGGTAACCTTGCAAAAGACCTGAAGATAAGGCCTGAAGAAATCTCAGGGCACACAGACTATGACTTCTTTCCCCAGGACGTGGCTGAGGAATACAGGGCGCACGACAAGAGAGTCATTGAGTCCGGGAATACGCAGAGACTTGAAGAAAGATACATGCAGGATGGAGAGGAGAGACTCGTGGAAACGTTCAAGACTCCGGTCAGAGATGAATGTGGCAAATTGATCGGTATACTGGGTATTTTCCATGACATCACCGAGCGCAAGCATACTGAGGACAGGCTGCTGGAGTACAAGACAGCCGTAGAGCAATCCGTGGACGGTATCGTGGTGGTCGATATGAGGGGCTATGTTCGTTTCGCGAATGAAGCATGGGCCAGGATGCATGGCTACTCCGTCGATGAACTGTTAGGCCAGCACACGAGTATCTTCCACACGCGTGCGCGGATGGAATCGGAGGTGACTCCGTTCTGCCAGTACCTGCGGCAAACCGGTTCCAACGCCGGCGAGGTATGGCACGTGAACAAGAGCGGAGAGGAATTCCTCGCCTGGATGACCACCACAGTGTTGAAGGGGGCGGACCAAACGCCCCTCGGGTTGCTCGCTATAATGCGCGACATCACCGAGCAAAAGGAAACAGAGAGATGGCAACGCGACCAACAAATAGCCAAGGCACGAGAGGAAGAACTCGCCAAATCACGTCGTCGGCTTCTTAGTGCTCAGGAGTCCCTGCGCAAAGAGATTGCCAGTCAGCTTCACGGGACGGTACAGAGCCGTCTTATACTACTGGGGCACCAGCTGGCAGATCTGGAGGCAAGCCTCACATCACAGCAGACCGCGGAGGAGTTGGCTCAAGTCCGGGAAAAACTCGAAGAGGTGCAGAACGGCCTCATACGACCTATCAGCCACCGCCTCTTTCCTTCGATTCTACGTCTCGGAATAACCTCCGGTCTGGAATCCCTGGTGGACGAGTACAGTGCCACGTTGCCTACTAATCTGAGGGTGGGTAGACAGGTGAGAGATATTGAACAGGCCAGCAGAAAGGCAGTGTCAGACGATGCAAAGCTGGCGCTGTATCGTATCGCTGAGGAAACGCTGAGTAATATCGCCAAACACACCCCGTCGGTATCAAATGTAACGGTCAGACTCTCACTGTCTGATGGTCGCATCTTGCGGCTTATGGTGAGTGATGACGGTGACGGTTTCAGCACAGCAAGCTCTATGCCCGGCATTGGCTTGACGATTGCATCGGACTATGCAGCGGCGGCCGGAGGCAACCTTAGTGTCAAGAGCATTCCCGGCAAGGGCACCCGCGTTACCGCGCAGGTACCTCTTGGGGGAAGTGAAGAAAACGGGCGATAGAACGGCCAGACTTCGGAGTAGTTCCGTACGTTAGGTCCCGTCCGCCGACTTACCGATTTTTTGATGCTCACAGGGCAGCGTTGCTCCATCATTCTGCTACGTCGTACCTGTACTGCAATTGATCGGAATCACGCCACCGCCGCACCGTGCTTCCCTCCCTGCGAGGATTTCACAAACGCCAGAGCAGCCTTCACCCGCATATTGATTTCGGGCTCGCCGGAGAGACCCAAGCGTTGATAGATGACATTGATGTAGCTTTCAATGGACCTTCCCTCCAGTGACAACTGTTTGGCAATAGCCGCGTTATTTAGTCCCTGAGCGAGCAACCGGAGCACATCCTGTTGCCTGGGCGTCAGCTTGCCAACTTCCGAGCCTCCGCGCGGGTGCACCCTGGCCATCACCGTTGGATCCATGACCACCATTCCCCGCGCGCACCCCTCAATAGCCTGGACAACCATCGATACGTCCCGAACCGTCTGCTTCAGGAGATACCCCCAACCCATGCCCTCCCCCAGCGGCAGGCTGGTTATGTAGCGGGGATCGTCATGCGCGGAGAGGATAACAATACCAATTCCGGGGCTTTCCCTCTTTATTGCCAGGGCCGCGTCGATGCCATCCATTTCTCCCGCAAGCTCAATGTCCATTAGAACTACGTCTGGTTTGCGCTCCCGGACCAGCGCAATCGCCTTCTCACCCTGATCCGCTGTACCCACTATCTCTAAGCCAGTTCGTCGAGATAGAACTTCAACCAGCATCTCTCGGAACAGTGCTTCGTCCTCTACTATCGCTACTCTTGTCTTTTCCGTAGGCATTCCTCCCGGTTTCACTTCGTAAGCGTGGCTCGCCACAAGAAGCCGGAGCTATCTCCCCCAACAGCACCACCCCCTGCTATTCTATACCATGCTAGCACGGCAAGCAAACAGGATGTCAGCACGATTGCCAGGCCGTTGTTGTCATGCTAGGATTAAGTCACATATATTAGGTGCGAATGCTGGCACACGACACGGAGGTAAACAATGACACCGAAGTTGCAGGAAAGAATACCAGAAGAGGAGTCCATGTACCTGCAGACATTTACGTTGCTGCAGCGGACCCGTGACCTGCTTTTCAGATGCGAGGACCAGGCAGTTGCTGAATTCGGGATTACTGCGGAGCAATACTCGGTGCTCATGGCTATGAAAGGCCTCGATGACCCTGTAAAAGTAACGGACGTAGCCCGGCGCCTGGAACGCAAGGTCAACAGCGTAAGCATGCTGGTCGACCGCATGGTCAACGCCGGTCTGGTCACGAGGGAAAGAGACCTGCCGGACCGGAGGGCGGTACGCCTAGGTCTGACTGGCAAGGGGCAGGAGGCTTCTGAACGGGCTGCTCCAGTGGTTCTCAAGCTTGTCGAGGAACTTCTGTCGACACTATCACACGAGGACGCGGATATCCTGATCACGTTGCTGCAGAGGTTGAGAGAGAACGCGCGTAAGCATCTCGGGACCAGGAACTGATACTCGGTAAACGCTGAGCCATCAGAATAAGACCCGTCGCACACTTCAATTAGGACCGCTACTCACCATGTTCCTTTGGCGCTCGCAAGCATACACGAGCACCAGGAGAGAATGCCTTCTTCGCGATTCGCACAGTTCGGACCGGTCAATCCGGTGGTGGGGAGCCGGTTTCTGAGCTACCCGTCACTTCTTGTAGCGCCGAGCGATAGCTTTCATAAGTTCTGTCATCGAATAGCACAAACACAACTTCCCTCACGGAGGTGGCCCTTTTTTTGAGAAAGGAGACCACAGTGCTTGCTGCTATTCTTGCTGCTTCATCCAGGGGGTAGCCATAAGCGCCGGTGCTTATGGAAGGAAAGGAAATGCTGGCCAATTCCTTCTCGGTAGCCAATTGCAGGCACTCATAATATGCGCTCTCCAGAAGCTGAGACTCGTTTTTGGTGCCGCCATGCCAGATGGGCCCGACTGTGTGTATCACGTACCGTGCCTTGAGATTTCCTCCGCCCGTGATTACCACCCTACCTGTGGGTAACCTCCCCTGCCCGGCAACGATTTCCTTGCATTCCTCCAGGATTGCCGGTCCCCCCACCCGATGTATTGCCCCGTCTACACCTCCACCCCCCATCAGACCGGGGTTGGCTGCATTCACGATGGCCTCGGTGGCCTGCTGTGTGATATCTCCCTGCACAACGGACACCTTTGTTTTCTTGACCGTTACCTGCATGTTCTATCCCTGCCTCGATCATCAAAAGGTATCACAGCAGAGTGCCCGAGGCAAACCCTGCCTCAACTAGGGCTCAACTCCACTCTTAACCCTTAACTCGTTTGGTACAATCCTTACACGTCATGTGCGATTCTATTCCCAGTGGACCGAGGCGTCCCACGCCGTAAGGCCTGGAGCAGAAATATTTCGAAACCCCGAAAAGGCATTGACAATCCCTTCGACAATGGTACAATAGTACTACAACGGGTCGCACTAGACATAACTGACTGAGAACAATATAAGGCTGGTGGCAAAGTGTGCGTCGCAGGGTTTTTACAGTTGCGTCGACGTCGCTTCCAGGACAGCCAGCCATGTCGATGGGACTCTTTTTCGGTGCCATGGCAGAATGAACGTTTCCCTTCGAAACGTAAAGCCATCGCCAGGCATAGCCGGGACAATCCCTTCTGTCTTGAGTCGAAGCATAAGGGTTTTCGAAAGACCGAACTGCTACAAAGGAGGTAGAGTATGAAGATGATACTCAGTTCCAGGATATATCAATACGTGAAACGATTTGGCCCTTTATTGATTGTGGGAGTCTTAGTCATGGGACTGGCAAGCTGTGATGGTAGTTGTGGTGGTACTCCTGTCCAATACGAGCTCACCACCTCCTGTAGTGAGGGCGGTGACGTAATTGTCTCCGGTGAGGGGACATATGCCGATGGAACCATAGTCACCATAGAGGCCGTGCCCGACGAGTGTTACGAGTTCGTCGAGTGGACCGGCGCCGATGTCGCCGACCCCTACTCTCGCATAACCACCGTCACCATGGATGAAGCTAAGAGTATAACCGCCAATTTTGCCCTGCTGAGCTATGACCTTACAATAGATAGCACAAACGGAGGCTCCGTAACTGCTCCCGGCGAGGATACTTTCCCCTATGACTGCGGCACAGAGGTTGACCTGGCGGCTGCGGCTGAGGAGGACTACAGCTTTATCGAATGGTCTGGCGATGTGGACACCATTGCCAGTATCAATGCCCTAACGACTACCGTCACCATGATGGGAGACTATTCCATCACTGCCAACTTTGAACTGATGCCTCCAGGGCAATTCGTCCTTACTGCCTCCAGCACCGTTGGAGGATCGGTAAACGACCCTGGAGAAGGGAATTTCCCTTATGACGAGGGGACAGTGGTCGACCTGACGGCCGAGGCAGAGGAGTGTTACGAGTTCGTCAACTGGACCGGCGGCGCCGTATCCAACCCCAACTCTCCCATCACGACCGTCACCATGGATGGAGCTAAAAATGTGACCGCCAATTTTGCCCTGCTGAGCTATAATCTTACAGCAGACAGCACAGATGGTGGC
The DNA here is from genome assembly GCA_046538185.1 of Dehalococcoidia bacterium. Classification (GTDB taxonomy): domain Bacteria; phylum Chloroflexota; class Dehalococcoidia; order GIF9; family AB-539-J10; genus RBG-13-51-36. The sequence goes on along the minus strand of JBKHJJ010000071.1, from coordinate 651 downwards.
GAGGTAAGCTCTCCTGGCGAGGGGACTTTTGCCTACAACTGCGGCACTGTCGTTGACCTGACGGCTGAAGCAGCGGAGGGCTACAGCTTTGTCGCATGGTCTGGTGATGTAGATACCGTTGCCAACATCAGCGCGGCTGAAACCACCATCATCATAAACAGCACCTATAGTGTCACCGCTAACTTCGGCCTGTTCACCGGAGGGAATGGAACAGCCGGGGATCCCTATCAGATTACGGATTGGTACAGCCTGGACAACCTCCGCAATTACCTGAGCAGCTACTTCATCCTGATGAAAGACCTCGATTCCAACTCTGCCGGCTATACAGAGCTGGCCAGTACGACAGCGAACGGGGAAAAGGGCTGGGAACCGATAGGAAATGCTACTGAAAATGTAGGTTTCACCGGGAGCTTCGATGGCCAGGGACATGAGATATGCGACCTCTTTGTCGACCGTTCTGGTGAATCTGATGTGGGGCTTTTCGGTTTAGTCGGCGCAGCAGGGGTCATCAAGAATGTTGGCGTAAACGGCAATGTGACCGGGTACAATGACGCTGGTGCTCTGGTAGGAAAGAATGAAGGCACTGTCAGCAACGCTTATGCCACCGGCCGTGTGACCGGTAATGATTATGTTGGCGGTCTGGTGGGAAAG
>JBKHJJ010000070.1:0-7113 GCA_046538185.1 Dehalococcoidia bacterium | reverse complement strand
GCCGGGTGCCCCAACCATCAACCCCTCACGGCCTCGAGTTCTTCTTCAGCGAAGCGACTGACCGCCGGCAAGCCTGTCGATTCGAATCTAACCATGTACCAGAAACGAAAGGCGTCCTTAACAGGTTCTTTATCTACGACCCCACTGCGGTCTCTGTACGGCGAGGCAGAGTTGGGACTGATTCTTACCTTGCTGCCTTTCTTGAACTTCGGGACTCTGCCACGATAGCCCCGGGGCAGGTCATAATCTCTGCGCTTGATCGGGTCAATGAGTGTAGCGTAAGCCTCGTTTATCTCCTGCATTTTCCTTATGGCTTCCTGACCTGCCGGATTCTTGTCTGGATGATATTGAAAGGCCAGCTTGCGGTATGCCTCTCTTATCTGCTCTGCGCTGGCATCAGGTGCAATGTCCAGTAGTTCGTAGTAATCCTGTTCACTCTGCATTCTTGATAGTCTTTCTTCGCTGCCGTTTCTTTCGCGTGGCAGCAAGTTCAGGCCTCTGGCAAAAACATCTGACCTGAACTAGTTAAGCTTACCTTAATTGCTGTACATATTTCAATAGCGGAATTATGTTGAGGACGGTGGGTTTGCAGCCAGTTCCACCAACCGTGAGGGAAACTGGTGATTTGCCCACATAGATGCCTGGAATTCAACAATGTGGCCCCTAGCCCTTGGCTCGGCGGTGAAGTCAGAGCAAGGATCGAGACCGAAACAGATCAGGGCAATCGCAGAAATCGGGAATAGTAGTGGCTGGGGAGGAAGGATTCGAACCTTCCCTGCCGGATCCAGAGTCCGGTGTCCTACCGCTAGACGACTCCCCAGGATCCGAAGTATTATAGCTATTTCTCTTATCCGGAGCAATGGAAGAGAATGGAAACCCCGTGAAAGCTACGCAGTGGCGGTCGGAAGCACCGTTAACGCTTGGTGTATTGTGGTGCCTTGCGAGCTCGCTTCAGTCCGTATTTCTTGCGTTCTTTGATCCTGGCATCTCGAGTAAGTAGGCCTTCCTTACGCAACACGGGCTTGAGAAGCTCATTCTCTTTGGCGAGGGCTCGGGCAATGCCATGACGAATGGCTGCAGCCTGACCACTGAGACCGCCTCCGTTCACTTTCGCCGTGACGCGAAATTTGCCCATGGTATCCGTGGACAATAGAGGATGCTCGATCATACGGCGATGCTCGAGGCGAGTGAAAGCTTCTTGATAGGGTTTGTCATTGACAATTATCTCCCCCTTGCCGGGGAAAAGCCTGACCTGGGCTATGGCGCATTTGCGTTTACCTGTTCCCCAAATGTAACTTTCCTCGCTCATAAGTTATCACCTTTCTTCGGGCGACTTTTCGCCTGCACAGGCCTCGGCCGGGCACTACCAGATTCTCTCTCTACCTTGCGTTTAGATTCAGGACGATGCACTGTGGATGGTTCAGATTCAGGATTTCCGGTGGGCACCTGGGCCTGATGGGGATGCTCATTTCCAGGATAAACCTTCAGTTTCTTAAACATGGCTCTGCCCAGACTATTATGAGGCAGCATCCCTTTAACCGCAAGCTCAACCACACGCACCGGGTTCTGATTGAATAGTTCTTTGAAGCTTGCGCTCTTCAAGCCACCGGGATATCCAGAGTGTCTGTAATAAATCTTCTGTTCCGCTTTCCTGCCAGTAACCTTCACTTTGGCAGCATTGATTACCACCACGTAGTCTCCAGTATCAATGTGAGGAGCATAGATAGGCTTATGCTTACCCATAAGGAGTTGAGCTAGCCGGGTGGCCATTCTCCCCAGGGCTTTATCGGTGGCATCGATCACCCACCACTGCCGCTTGATATCTCTAACTCTAGGGCTGTAAGTTCTCATATCATTCAACAAGCCAACGCAGGTCTAGTTCCCCAAAGGCGCAGGATACTTGACATCGATCAGGCATAACCCGCACGGAGGAGACACGGGACCGGCTAGACCCGGACTCCTCGCCTCCATTATATCATGCAAAGCTTCGATGCTTATCTTGCCCCGGCCCAACTTGATCAAGAGGCCTATAGTGCTTCGTACCTGGTGAGGCAAAAAAGAATTGGCCACAATGCGAAAAACGGCGAAGTCCCCTTCTGTCTTGATCCCCACTTCATGAACGTTGCGCACGGTGCTGTTGACGGCACCCAGAGAACTGGCAAAGGAGGCGAAGTCATGCTCACCCTGTATAAGCTGGCAGGCCTCGTTCATTGCTTCGATGTCTAGCGCTTCGGGTATGAATAGAGCAAACCTGCGACTGAACGGTGAGCGGGTATGGCGATTCAGAATATAGTAATGATACTCCCGGCTCACAGCATCACGGCGCACATTGAAATCATCGGCAGCCCTGTAAGCCGCTTTGACGGCGATGTCTCCAGGTAGATAGTGATTCATTGCTCTTACCAGAGTCATGGTGTCTATTGTGGATTTTGCCCGGAAGCTTGCTACTTGCCCCCTGGCATGCACACCGGCATCAGTTCTACTGGCGGCCATAACCCGGCTGCTCTGCCCACAAAATCGCTTTATGGCTTGCTCAAGCTCATTTTGAATGGTAGGCAAGCCAGCCTGCCATTGGAAGCCATAGTATTCTGTACCGTCATATTCTATAAGCAGAATAAACTTACTTAACCAGTTCAATTCGAACCATAGGCGCATTATCGCCAGGACGGGGTCCCAGCTTCAGTAATCTTGTGTAGCCCCCGTTACGCTCGGCGTAGTCCCGGGCAATTTCAGCAAATAGCTTGTCAACTACTTTCTTGTCCATAATAAAAGCTAAGGCTTCCCTCCTGGAGGCCAGACTGCCATCCTTACCTAAAGTAATCATCTTTTCCGCCAGACTGCGAACCTCTTTGGCCTTGGCTTCAGTGGTGGTGATCTTTTCACGATCCAGGAGCGCAGTAACTTGATTCCGGTATAAAGCCAACCTGTGCTCTGTCGGCCTGCTCAGTTTCCGCCCAGCTATCCTGTGTCTCATTCGCCTTTCTGCTTAGGGCCAGGAGCGCCCAGATTTGCCATCAACTCCTCCACTTCGGCCCGGGATTTTGCTCCCAGACCGGGTAGCGGCGGCAAACCTTCCCTGCCCTTCTCCATTAATTGTCCCACAGTGAAAATACCTGCTCTCTTCAGACTATTATAGGAGCGTGTTGACAAGTTCAGTTCTTCGAGAGGCGTATCATATTGCTCGGGCAAGATAGATAACTCTCCGCCCGTGGGAACCTCCAGTTCTCTGAAAGATGAGAACTGGTTCATCAAGATGGTGGCACTTTGACTGAGCGCCTCCCAGGGTGGAATGGTGGCATCCGTCCAGATTTCGAGAACGAGCCTTTCCTGGCTCTCTTCCTGGCCGGGCCTGATAGATTCCACGTAGAAATTCACTTTGCGCACCGGGGTGAACACCGCGTCTATGGTGAGTGCTCCCGCGGGTAGTCCGTCAATAGACCTGGCCGGCACGTATCCTTTACCCAGCTCCACGTTTAGTTCCACATAAAGCTTGGCCTCGGGAGAGTCCAGGGCAGCCAGATAGAGCTCAGGATTGGCAATGCGAAAGTCGGAGGATGGCGTAATGTCACCCGCACAAATCTTGCCTTCCCCCTCCACTTCCAGCGTCAACCGCCCTGGCTGCTGGGAAAGAGGGAAGAGCCTCAGTTGCTTGATGTTCATGAGGAACTCCATGGCGTCCTCTTTAACATAGGGAATGGGAGAGAATTCATGCTGAATTCCTTCAATTCTGACCCATGTCACCGCTGCACCGGGCAGGGAGCTGATTACCACACGACGCAGGGCATTGCCCAGAGTAGTACCGAAACCTGGCTCCAAGGGTTCAGCGAGAAACCGACCATAGGTGTTGGTGCCTTCAACGCAAGTTACAGTGGGAATAGACAGTCCCGACATAGTTCACCTCGAGTAGTATTCAACGACAGCTTTCTCGTTGAATACGGATTCGACATCGTCTTTGCCGGGCAAATTCAACACTCTACCCGTCATACTCTCTTTGTCCAAATTCAACCAGCTGGGGATGAGTTTTTCCTCAATTTGCTCGGATACTCTTTTGTAGTGCTCGGTCTTTGTACTAGCCTCCCGCCATTGTATTACGTCACCCGGTTTCACCAGAAAGGAAGGGATATCGGTTCTCCGCCCGTTGACCATCATATGGCCGTGCCGGACTATTTGCCTGGCCTGGGCACGTGAATCAGCAAAGCCAAGGCGGTAACCTACGTTATCCAATCTTCTTTCTAGCAGAACAAGGAGGTTCTCTCCTGTCGTGCTGGGGCCTTTCTTCGCCTCGGCAAAAAACCTGCGAAATTGTCGCTCGAGAACACCGTAGCTGAAGCGCACTTTTTGCTTCTCTCGCAATTGGACTCCACGGTCAGAAATCACATTGCGCCGTCGAGACTGAGAACGCCCGCCCGGACGGACACTTCTCTTCTCCAAAGGACATTTGGGTGTAGCGCACCTCTCGCCTTTGAGCATCAACTTGTCTCCGAAGCGTCGACATAGGCGACAGACCGGGCCCGTGTATCGTGCCATTCTATACTCTTCTCCTCCCTCGCGGCCGACAGCCATTATGGGGGATAGGAGTCACGTCTCTGATGGCGGTGACGGTAATCCCGGAGGCCTGTAACGCACGAATAGCCGCTTCGCGTCCGCTGCCCGGTCCTTTGATGTACACCTCCACCCGGCGCAAGCCATCATTCATCGCCCGGCGCGCTGTGTCTCTGGCAGCCAGTTGGGCAGCGTAAGCGGTGCCTTTCCTCGAACCTTTGAATCCGGCGGTACCGGAACTTCCCCAGGCGATAACATCTCCTTGCATATCAGTAATGGCTATGGTTGTGTTATTGAAGGTGGATTGGATATAGGCCTTGCCTTCGCTTATCTTCCTGCGAACTTTGCGAGCCTTCTTCTTTGGCATTCTAGAACGCGCTCCTTACTTCTTAGCTACGCCGCGTTTTTGGCCTCGACCTGCCACTGTCTTCTTGGCCCCTCTCTTGGTTCGGGCGTTTGTACGTGTCCTCTGTCCGTGAACTGGCAACTTCATGCGGTGTCTTATGCCTCGATAGCTACCGATCTCAACAAGACGCTTTATATTGGATTGAACCTCTCTCCTCAGGTCGCCCTCTACTCTGTATTCCTTCTCAACAATATCCCGAATCTGGCTAACCTGTTCTTCATTCAGGTCCTTGACCCTTATGCCGGGATCGGTACTGGCGGCGGCCAGAATGCGCTGGCTTGATGTATCACCAATACCGTGAATGCGCTGCAGGGCCACCCCAATCGGCTTATCCTTTGGAAGATCTACGCCAGCAATCCGTGCCATTTTCTACTACCCCTGCCTCTGCTTGTGCTTCGGATTTTCACAAATTACCCTGACGACACCACGTCGCCGGATAACCTTGCACTTCCTGCATATCGGCTTGACTGAAGCTCTTACTTTCATTTTCTATTTCCACATAAACAAACCTTGTTATGATAAACCTTCTCGGCTATCCTGTCAAACTATTTGAGGCGATAGGTAATCCTGCCCCGGTTCAGATCATAAGGTGACAGCTCAACCAGGACTTTGTCGCCCGGCAAAATCTTGATGTAATGCTTTCTCATCTTGCCCGAAATGTGAGCCAATACCTGATGCCCGTTGGCCAGTTCGACGCGAAATAGCGTATTGGGCAAGACTGTGGTCACTTTGCCTTCAACTTCAATCCTCTCCTTCTTGGCCATATTTATTTATTATTATATACGATACTAAGCAAGTATCTCGGCTTCGCCATCTGTTATGGCAATGGTGTGTTCGAAATGCGCTGATAGACTACCATCGGCTGTGAGTACGGTCCACTGGTCAGGTCCCACTTTGGTGTGCCAATCTCCGGCATTAACCATGGGCTCTATAGCCAGAGTCATGCCTTTGCGAAGTAAGAGGCCTTTTCCGAACGTAAAGTTGGGTATTTGAGGCTCTTCGTGTAGCTCCCTGCCTACTCCATGCCCGGTGTATTCTCTAACCACAGAGAACCCTCTTGACTCGACATAATGCTGGACTGCAGCCGAGATATCCCCTATCGATGCGCCGCTTTTGGCCTGGGCGACACTTGACTCCAAGCTACCTTCTGTGACCGCGATAAGTTCCTCCGCCTGCTTACTTATCCGTCCCAGACCAATGGTTATGGCGGCGTCCGTGTGAAAGCCGTCAAGCTTTGCTCCCACGTCCAGTGAAACGATGTCTCCTTCTTTTAGTATTCGCTCACCAGGGATTCCGTGGACTATCTCATCGTTTACAGAAACACATAGATTGGCGGGGAAACCGCGGTAGTTCTTGAACGAAGGTATGACCCCCCGCTTCGCCGCTTCTTCGGCCACGATCGTATCTAGCTGTGCAGTCCTGATCCCGGGCCTTGTTGCCCTTCTCAGTTTGTCCAGAATAGCGGCCAGTATCCCGCCACACTTGCGCATAATGGCTATTTCCTCGTCAGACTTTATGATTACCACTGTCTATTTTGTCTCTGCTCCGAGCACTGACATTATCTCCCTAGCTACCCCCTGTATGCCCAGGTTGCCGTTGACCTTGATTAGTTTGTTCTGTTTCTCATAATAATCAAGGATGGGAACAGTCTGGGCAAAGAAGACTTTCAGGCGTTCCTTCACCGTTTCCTCCCTGTCATCGGAGCGTTGATACAGTTCACCACCACATTTGTCGCACTTGCCAGGTACTTTGGGTGGCGAACTTACGGTGTGATAAGGTGTCTGACAATTGCGACAAAGCCATCTTCCACTGAGGCGCTTCACCAGCTCCTCGCTGGGCACTTCTATATATATTGCTTTGTCTATGCTTTTCCCTTGCTCTTGGAAGGCCTTGTCCAGAACTTGGGCTTGAGGCAAGGTCCGGGGAAAGCCGTCAAAAAGGCAGCCGGATGCACAGTCCGGCCTGTTGATTCTTTCCAGAATCATCCTTATGGTTATCTCATCGGGAACCAGTCCTCCCTTATCCATATAGTTTTTGGCCAGAAGTCCGACCTCGGTCTTCTCTTCCAACGCCTGACGAAACAGGTCGCCAGAGGCTATGTGAGGCAAACTCATTTGTTGGGAGAGGATGTCTGCCTGAGTCCCCTTTCCCGCTCCTGGCGCCCC
>JBKHJJ010000069.1:0-7221 GCA_046538185.1 Dehalococcoidia bacterium | reverse complement strand
AAAGCCGAGCAACATTTTCCTGGAGTAGACCGGCGCTTAACCAGACGGCTTTTCAATTGCCCAAAATAAGGGAGTATATAGAAATGCCGACAGTTAATCAACTTGTTCACAAAGGACGGCAGAAGCTGGGAAAGAAAAGCGATGTGCCGGCACTGCACTACGTCCGAAATACAATGAAAGGAAGAACTAGCTGGGGTCAAGGATCCCCTCAGAAAAGGGGTGTATGCGTCCAGGTGAAGACGGTGACACCCAAGAAACCCAACTCAGCCTTGCGGAAAGTTGCCCGTGTCAGGTTGACCAACGGCATGGAAGTAACTGCCTATATTCCCGGTGAAGGACACAATTTGCAGGAACACTCGGTGGTCTTGATTCGCGGAGGCAGGGTTAAGGATGTGCCCGGAATTCGCTACCATATTATCCGTGGCACCCTGGACACAGAAGGAGTAGCCAACCGCAGGCGAGGGCGCAGCAGATACGGAGCCAAGGCACCGAAATAGCGAGGATATCAAATGCCAAGAGGAACTAGGGGCGTAGTAAGAAGAATGCCGCCACCCGATGCTAAGCATAATAGCACCACTGTGGCCAAGTTCATCAACAGGCTTATGCTTCGAGGGCAGAAAAACACCGCCGAGCGTGTTGTTTACAATGCCCTGCAGTTGGCTGGTGAACAGGTGAACAGCAGTCCCGAAGAAGCATTGGAGCGAGCGATCAGAAATGCTACTCCGCTTGTGATGGTTAAATCACGTCGTGTCGGTGGGGCTACGTACCAGGTTCCCATGGAGGTCCCGGAGGACCGGGGGCGCGCGCTCGCCATGAGATGGCTTATTGCTTCAGCCCGAGCTCGCAGTGGCAAGTCTATGCAGGAAAAACTGGCGTCAGAGTTAGTTGACGCAATCCAGGGTCGCGGGGTCACCATCAAGAAGCGTGATGACCTTCACAGGATGGCGGAGGCCAACAAAGCCTTTGCTCACTATCGTTGGTGAAAGTCGTGTTGAAAGCAGTACTCGAGGAAAAGGATAAGCTCATGTCCCGGACATTCCCCTTGGACAAGATACGAAATATAGGAATCATTGCTCATATAGACGCTGGCAAGACCACAGCGACTGAGATGATTCTCCACCATGCCGGACGCACCTACAAGATTGGAAGCGTGGACGAGGGGACTGCGGTAATGGACTGGATGGCACAGGAGAGAGAACGAGGTATTACTATATCCTCGGCAGCTACCACATGTCACTGGCGCGAACATTGCATAAACATCATAGATACTCCCGGGCATGTAGATTTCACAGCTGAGGTGGAGCGTAGCCTCCGAGTCTTGGATGGCGGGGTAGTGATCTTTGATGGAGTAGCCGGAGTAGAAGCTCAGTCGGAGGCTGTGTGGCGCCAGGCGGATAGATATGGCGTGGCCAGGATTTGCTTCATCAACAAGATGGACAGGATGGGCGCGGATTTTCATCACACAGTGACCATGATTGATCAAAGGTTGCGACGTAAGGCCTTACCGGTACAAATTCCTATCGGAAGTGAAAAGTCATTTCGAGGGATCATCGACCTTGTGCAAAACAGAATCATTGCTTTCCCCGGCGATTCTGGTTCAGCTCCCACTGATGAAAAGAGTGAAGCGTTGCTGGCCAAGCATCGTCAGGCATTAATAGAGGATCTGGCTGAGCTAGACGAAGAGATCATGCTGCCTTACCTTGACGGGGAAGACATCAGTTCCTCTCAAATCAAGGCAGCTATAAGGAGATTGACCGTTTCTAACCACATAGTTCCTGTCCTTTGCGGCAGCGCCCTGAGAGATAGAGGTATTCAGCCGTTGCTTGATGCTATCGTAGACTATCTCCCATCACCCCTGGACATTCCCCCTGTTTCCGGTGTTAAACCTAGAACAGGAGACAAGACCTTCCGTCCGTCGAGTGACGACGAGCCTTTTTCCGCATTGGCGTTCAAGACAGTTACTGACCCCTTCATGGGAAGACTAGTCTACCTGCGAGTGTACTCCGGCAGGATAAGAGCCGGGGCACAAGTCTTGAATTCCACTATAGATAAGAGAGAGAGGTTCGGAAAACTTTATGTCATGCATGCTCACCACCGTGAAGAGGTCGACCATGCCGAAGCCGGTAGTATTGTGGCTACCGTGGGGCTTAAGCTTACGTCCACAGGCGACACCCTTTGTGACCCTACGCGACCGGTGTTGTTTGAGTCTATCCGATTTGCTGAGCCGGTGCTGGCCATGGCCGTCGAGCCCAAGAGTAAGGCTGATCAAGACAAGTTGGACGACGCCCTGACTAAGATTGCCGTTGAGGATCCTACCTTCAAGATCTATCGTGACAAAGAGACGGGACAGACTCTGGTCTCGGGAATGGGGGAACTCCATCTGGAGGTTCTGATGGAGCGTATATTTCGCGAATACGGCGTAAGGATCAACACCGGGAAGCCTCAGGTAGCTTACAAGGCAACAGTTACGGTGCCTGTGGAATCTGAAGGGAGATTCGTACGTCAATCAGGTGGCAAAGGACAATATGGGCATGTTTGGCTCAGAATTGAGCCCGGCGAGCGCGGCAACGGATTTGAGTTTCGTGACGAGATTCGGGGCGGGGCCATACCCAAGGAATTCGTTCCGTCAATAGAAGCTGGCGTCAAAGCAGTTTTGCAGAGCGGCGGACTATCAGGTTATCCCATAGTAGATGTGAAGGTAACCCTGTACGATGGCAGTTTTCACGAAGTCGATTCCTCGGACATAGCTTTCAGGATGGCAGCTTTCATGGCTATGAGAGACGGGATAGACAAAGCCAAGCCCGTCGTTCTGGAGCCAATTATGGAAGTGGAAGTAATGACTCCCAATGAATTCATGGGAGATATCATAGGGAATTTGAACTCCCGAAGAGCTCGAATTGAGGGCATTGAGAATCGCCCCGAATCCTCTGTCATTCGTTCCCTTGTCCCCCTGGCAGAAACATTCGGGTTCGCTGGCGATTTGAGATCGCTCAGTCAAGGGAGAGCAAGTCACACAATGCAGTTCCATCACTATGAGGAATTGCCTCAGAGTCTGGCTGAGCAAGCCGGTATTAGAGGGAGCAGAGGCAAATGACTGAACAAAAAGTCCGCATCAAAATCAAAAGCTTCGATCACAGGTTGGCTGATCAAGCAGTGAGGCAGATACTGGAAACAATCGAACGTACTGGGGCCATAGCAGTGGGGCCGGTGCCTTTACCCACACGTATCGAGAAGTTCTGCGTTATTCGCTCGCCCAACATAGACAAGGATTCCAGAGAACAATTCGAAATCAGGACTCATAAGAGGTTAGTTGATATTGTACAGCCAAGCTCCAAGACCATAGATGCGCTGAGTCAGCTCAATCTGGCATCTGGAGTGGAGATTGATATCAGGCTATAGTTAGTATTATGTTTCCGGGCATTATTGGCAAGAAAGTAGGCATGACCCAGCTGTTTCAGGAAAACGGGGATGCGATAGCAGTAACCGTTATCGAGGCCGGGCCTTCCGTAGTAACTCAGGTAAAGACCCAGGCTAACGACGGTTACAGCGCTGTCCAGGTAGGCCTTGTCGCTGAGGCGAAGGGGCTCAAGCTCAATTCCCCACAGAAGGGCCATCTTCGGGACCTGGATCGAGTTCGATATCTCCGTGAATTTAAGACCGATCCCGATTTCATGGAAAGCAGCTCGGTCAAGCGCGGCGACAAAGTGGACGTCGGTTTTTTGAAGCAAGGTGACCTGGTAAACATAAGTGGCTTCTCTAAAGGTAAAGGCTTCGCCGGAGTGGTGAAGCGGCACCATTTTGCGGGCGGACCAAAGACCCACGGCCAAACCGACCGCCATCGCGCCCCCGGCTCAATCGGTGCTACCACATTTCCCGGTCGAGTGTTAAAAGGAAAGCTCATGGCAGGACATATGGGAAATGGGAAGGTGAGTGCGCGCAATCTAGAGGTAGTTCAAACTGACCCGGAGCGTAATTTGCTTCTGGTCAAGGGCGCAGTGCCGGGAGCCAACAGGGGGCTGCTGCTAATTGAGAAGGCAAGGTAAACGGAAATGCAGGTCCCAGTGTATAGCTTGAACGGTGAAGTGGTTGAGCAAATAGAGCTTAGCCAGGCAGTCTTCGACCTGCCCTTCAATGAGGCTGTTGTTCACCAGGCCATGGCCAGCCAATTGGCCAACAGACGCCAGGGTACTGCATCCACGAAGGCACGTGGTGAAGTCAAGGGAAGTACAAAAAAGCTATATGCGCAGAAGCATACTGGCAGGGCGCGGCGGGGAAACATAAAATCACCCCTGCTCAGGGGAGGTGGGGTAGCTTTTGGGCCGAAGCCGCGCAGTTATCGCCAATCCATACCCAAGAAAATGAAGAGGTTGGCTTTGAAGTGCCTCCTCTCAGCCAAGGTAAGAGAAGGAAATATTAAGCTGATACAGGAACTCGATTTTGAGGAAGCAAAGACAAAAGACATGATAAATGTTCTGTCCTCCCTCGGCATCGATTCTTCAACTCTGGTTCTTACCGCCCGGTCGACACCGGCGGTGGTTAAATCAGCAGCCAACGTGCCTGGCGTCAAGGTTCTGCCCTCGGCTCTAATCAACACATTGGATCTGCTCTCCCACGAAAAGCTGATAGCCACGGTGCCGGCCATACGCAATATTGAGCAGATTTGGGGTAAATAGAATGCATCTCTACGAAGTGTTGCGACGCCCATTGGTTACAGAGAAGGCTACCTTGCTCAAAGAGGGAGATAAATACGCCTTTGCGGTGGCGAGCAACGCCAGCAAATCGCAGATTAAAGAGGCAGTGGAACGAGCTTTCAAGGTAGAGGTAAGCAGAGTCAATGTGATGACAAACCCCGGGAAGACAAGAAGATACGGCAGGAGACAGGTAACTAGTTCACGCTGGAAGAAGGCAATAGTTACCCTGGCGCCGGGACACAAAATTAGTTTCTTTGAGGGTGTGTAATGGGTTCAGTCACTAAATGGAGAAAAAAGAAGATGTCGAAGCACAGGCATAAGAAACTGCTTAAGAAGACTCGCTGGCAAAGGACACACAAATAGGGAGCGATCTGTGGGATTAAAGACTTATGACCCGACTTCTCCAGGCAGGAGATTTATGTCTGGGGCTACCTTTGAAGAGTTGACCAAGGTAGCTCCTGAGAAGTCTTTGCTGGCGCCCTTGAAAAAGAAAGGGGGCCGCAATAGTCGGGGTGTTGTAACAGTGCGCCGAAGAGGTGGCGGGAGTAAACGCAAGCTTCGCCTCATCGACTTCAAGAGAGACAAAACCGGGGTCCCGGGAAAAGTGGCTTCCGTTGAATATGACCCTAACAGGTCAGCGCGTATTGCCCTGATCCACTATGCCGACGGAGAAAAGCGCTACATACTCGCCCCTTTGGGCATCAAGCTGGGTGACACCATACAGGCAGGCGAGGACGCCGATATAAGACCTGGTAATGCGCTGTCACTGGCCTCGATTCCGGTAGGAGCTTCAGTGCATAATATTGAGTTTGAGCCCGGCAAAGGGGGAAAGCTCGTCCATAGCGCAGGAAGCTCTGCGCGCGTCATAAACAAGGAGGGCAAATATGTTACGCTTAAGCTCCCCTCAGGTGAGCTGCGTAAATTTCATAACACGTGTTGGGCTACTATTGGCCAGATAGGGAATGTTGATCACGAGAATATCAAGCTAGGTAAAGCTGGGAGTAAGAGATGGTTAGGTAAACGACCTTCGGTGAGAGGCTCCGCCATGACCCCCCGCGACCATCCCCACGGAGGCGGGGAGGGCAGAGCTCCTCGAGGAATGCCTCCCAAAACTCCATGGGGAAAGCCAGCTTTGGGAGCTAAGACGCGGCGGCGTAAGACCTCCGATAAGATGATAATTAGAAGGAGGAAACAGGATGTCACGGTCGCTTAAGAAAGGCCCTTTCTGTGATGCTAAACTGCTTAAGAAGATAGAGGCAATCAATAGTTCGGGAGAAAAGACTGTGATAAAGACATGGTCTCGTTCCTCTACTATTTTGCCTCAAATGATAGGGCATACTATTGCCGTGCATAATGGAAAGAAGCACATCCCCATTCTCATCACCGAGAATATGGTGGGGCATAAGCTGGCAGAATTTGCTGCCACCAGGACGTACAGGGGTCACGTTTCAAAAGCTAAAGCGGCCGCACCGGCGAGAAAGAAATAAGAGAAGATGAAAGTACGAGCTGTGGCTAAGGACGTTGGCATTTCGCCTCGGAAAACGCGGTTGGCGATAGATATGGTTAGAGGCAAGAAGGTTGACGAGGCATTGACTATCCTAGGCTTACTGCCTACCCCCACAGCCAAAGCCGTGGCCAAAGTGATAAGATCAGCGGCAGCCAATGCTGAGAACAACTTCCAAATGTCGCCCGCCCAGCTCAGGATCACCGATATATTCGCTGATGAAGGGCATACCCTGAAGAGATTCCGTCCCCAGTCGAGGGGGAGGGTGAGCCCTATCTTGAAACGGTCCAGTCATATTACAGTATTCGTTGAAGAAAGGGAGGAATAGTCTTGGGACAAAAAGTTCATCCTCGTGGTTTCAGACTGGGTATCAACCGGGACTGGGAAGCTAAGTGGTATGCCGGGAAGAACTATGCTCGATTCTTGTTAGACGACCTCAAGTTACGCGAAGTTGTAGAACAGAAATGTGCCGGAGGTGCAGTCGCCCGTGTAGAAATCGAGCGCTCGGGAGATGAGGTATATATAACTCTGTACTCAGCCCGGCCTGGTATCTTAATCGGCAGAGGGGGACAGAACGTGGAAGCACTGAAGTCAGATTTGGAGAAAGTGACCGGAGACAAAATTAGATTGACCATTCGGGAAGTCGAGCACCCTGAACTCCAGGCTGTTCTGGTAGCCCGGAGCATAGCGGGGCGCCTTGAAGAGAGAATCCCTTTCCGGCGCGCCATGAGGCAAGCAGCCTTCCGCACTTCCCAGGCTGGTGCCCTGGGGGTGAAGATAATGTGCAAGGGAAGACTGGGGGGACTGGAAATCGCCAGGACTGAGAACCTCCATCAAGGTCAAATGCCGTTGCACAAATTACGCGCCAACATCGATTACGGCGTCGCCGAAGCCCACACCTTGATGGGGCGCATCGGAGTGAAGGTATGGATCTACAAGGGCGACATCATGCCCGAAATGAAGGAGAAAAGTGCTACAGCCGAAACGAGTGAAGTACCGCAAGGTACATAGAGGAAGGCTAAAAGG
>JBKHJJ010000068.1:0-7285 GCA_046538185.1 Dehalococcoidia bacterium | reverse complement strand
TACTTATCCTGCGTGCCACTTCGGTCGTGAGGTAGAGGATGTCCGGCTTCATTTCGAGAATGGGAAAGTAGTCAAGGCCACGGCGGGTAAGAATGAGGAGTTCCTGTTGCAGATGCTGGAGTCCGACAAAGGGGCACGCTACGTGGGAGAGTTCGCCTTCGGTACCAATTCCGGGATCCAGCGCTTTACCAAGAACACGCTGTTCGATGAGAAGATCGGTGGAACTATCCACCTGGCGCTTGGTAAGGGTTTCCCCGAGACAGGCAGCAAGAACAAATCTGCCATCCACTGGGATATGGTGTGCGACCTCCGCGACGGTGGAGAAGTGCTTGTGGATGGGACTCTCTTCCTAAAGGATGGCAAAATCCTGATTTAGAGCGGTACCTCGTCAGAGTCTCCGTGACAGGCTATCACAGTATGGGCTACAAGCGTCTAGTTAACGGATAGACTCTCTAGTCGTCTGCTACCACCCACAATCTCTGCCCATCGGTAATGAATTCAATGGTGCCATCCTGATCTGTGCGATATACGTTGTCCTCACCTATTGTGTCGATCAGTCTCTGCAGCACATCAGGGTGAGGATGCCCAAATGGATTGTCTGATCCTGCTGAAATCACCGCCACTTCAGGGTTGACTGCAGCCAGAAAATGCGGGGTGGTTGATGTGGTGCTGCCGTGATGCGGAACTTTTAGTACCGTGCTCTCTAGATTAGTCCGCTGCATTATGAGTTCGTATTCGGCCTCTTTTCTGATGTCGGCGGGAAACAAGAAACTAAACTGGTTCCAACTGAGCCTTAGTACAACTCCGTTATTATCCACATCATGACTGGTCCCTTCGAGTGGGTGTTCCGGCGGGTTAAATACCTCTATCTTGATTTCGCTCCCCAGAGCAATCTCCTGTCCTGCTCGAGCTATTTCGTGCTTGATTCCGTTGTCTTCAACAAGCCTTAGCCATTCCCGATAGGTGGCAGAATTGGAGGATAGCCGGGGACCAAGCACCTGGTCAACTCTATACCTCTGGAGCACCTCTATCAGGCCCGTGACATGGTCGGCTTGTGGTTGAGTACAAACCACGAGGTCTATGGTCCTATCCCAGAAGGGAAGCCTCTGGCCCAGCGCGAGGTTGATTTTCTCGGAGTCAGGGCCACCATCGATGAGTATGTTCCGGCCACCAGGCGTCTGGATCAGCATGGCGTCTCCCTGTCCGACGTCAAGAAAACTCACGTGAAGCTTGCCATCGGGCGTAGTTAGAGCTACAGACCAAACCAGGATGGCTACCACCAGAAGGGGAAGGATGAGCCACTTGCTAGAGAAGCCGCTACGAGGTTTGGGAATGTCTTCAGCAAGTTTCTTCATTCTTGAAGTGAACCTGGAAGGAAAATCAACCAGACGATTTCGGTAGCTAAGGAATGCTATGACTGTGGCCAATATGGCGTAGTATCCCAGGATATGCCAGGTAGAAATGTTGGTGACCTCTACTGAGGAGTACGGCAGGCTGTCAAAGGCTCGGACGACGAAAATGAGATAGCTGAGAAAAAGCCAGGCCAGCCATCCAAGCACTTGGGCGACAAACAAGCTGACTAGTCCGGCGGAGGCAACCAACGCTGCCGTTACTATGATGAAGGGCAAAGCAGGGAGCGACAGGAAGGTTGCTGGCAAGGTGGCCAAAGAAACTATGCCGAAGTTGTAAGCTATCAGGGGCCAAACTGCCAGGACGGCTGCCAGACTTGCAGCAAAGATGTCGGTTATCATAGCGCCTGTATTGGCCAGCATCTCTCTATCGTTGGCCCCGGCAAGGACCATCTTCCGTCCCCAGGTTTGGAAGTGGGGAAAGAGGAGCACAAGTCCGGCCATGGCTAGAAAGCTAAGCTGAAAGGAGAGACTCCACAAGAGATATGGTTGGATTCCGACCATCACTGCAGCAGCAAAAGCCAGAGCGATGATGGCACTTCGCTGCCTGCCCAAATATTCGGCTATTAGAAACAGGCTTCCCATGATTGCCGCCCGAATTACTGGTGGGCCCATGCCGGCGAGCAGGGCATACGACCAGATAGCTGCCAAAGCTATCCAGACATATATGCCACGCCGGCGCCCGAAGACCATGATCCCGAAGCTGAGGAATATGGCCAGGACGATGCTCATATGCAGACCGGATATAGCCAGCAGGTGTGCCGTGCCCGTCCTGGAGAAGGCTTTGTAGAGCGGATCAGGGATGTCGCCTCTGTGGCCCAATAGAATGGCCTGAGCCAGTGAACCCTGTGGCTCAGGTAAGACCCTGGCCAACGAAGCGGAGAGCCGTTCCCGCAAGTAGTAAATCCACTGCAGTGGTCTCACACCCTGCCCACGATCAACGAGTCCGATCCGGGGATAGTAAATGACTGAATGAATTCCCTGGCGAGCCAGGTAGGTCTCATAGTCAAAATCTCCGAATTGGTTGGGGGTCTCCAGCTGTCCCGTTACTAGAAGCACATCGCCGTAACGATAAGAAGGATACTGGGTTGTCTGTATCAGCGCGTTTCCCTGTACCTCTTCCATTTCGCCGTCTACAACTACTTCGGTGGTGGAGAACGTCAGCAGGCAGTATCCGTCCCGAACATCAGCCTCATCTGCCACGGTACCCTGCATCTGCACAACTCCTTTGTCGTTGTAGAAGGCAAGGGAATGCTGGCCCACTGGAGGTGAAGTGGATGGCAAGCGAAGGCTGCCGCCGAGGATGGCTAATAGGCATAGGCCGGCAATTACTAATGTCTTCCTGCTGCCGGGAAGAAAAGGTATTAGCAGGAAGGGAATAAGCCCGACGGACAAGGCGAGGAAAGGAAGGCTGGTCTTCGAACCCAGGAATATCCCGGCAATCCAGGCACAGCTAACATAGAGAAGCCACATTGAAGAGCCCTAGTCCTCTAAAACTGCATTCCGAGCTAGTTTACCAGTTTGAGTTGCATCAAGAATAGATACAACCGACCTGTCTGTGTGCTAGAATAGAAGCATCTTCAAGGTTAGCTCGATACCAAGGAATGGCGGAGGTTAGATGAATGTGCAAGCTGACAAACACGAATGCGCGCGGCATCCGGGTTGGCTGCAAAGGAGGGACGGCGAATATAGTGCTGCATGAGTCGACGGAATGCTTGGCCGAACTGAAGAGTTTCCTGGTGACACAAGATGCCCGATAACTGGATTGCAGCTGTAGTGAGGGTTCTTTTGTGGAAGAAAGACGTAGCTGGAGGTGTTTAACATGAGCAACGCGAAAAAGGCTCAAGTGACTATTCGGCGCATGGTACGCGATGATATCCATGATGTTCTGGTACTGGAGAGGGTGGCCGCAGGATCGGAAGGCAGCGTTATCAGTTTGGGCGACATGGCTGCTGCAAATCCGGGGACACCGCCTGACTTAAGTTTTGTGGCTGAGGTGGAGGGCAAAATAATCGGCTTCTCGGTCAACCGATCGATGTTTCTGATGGTGCCGCTCACTGAAGTATGCATTATTCACGCCATATTTGTTCACCCTGACTATCAGAACCGCGGCATCGGCAGCAGGCTAATCAGGGCACTCCTGAACCACTGCCAGGATGAAGGTATTGGCGCAGTTCGGGCCCTCATTCCGAGAGAGAGTAAGGAGTTACAGGTCCTGTTCAGGCGGCAGGGTTTCCGGCGTAGCCACGTTATCAACTACGACAGGAGTTTTGAGATTTAGGCAAGAGGTCTGCCAACATCCGTGCAGTGCGTCGGCGGTGCTCGATCAAGGTACTTCCGTTGCCTGTGCCTTTGATGCCAGCTTCGATACCGGCGTGTTTTTAATTAGGGCTGAGCAGAAGAGAAGTACAATATGTCACCGGAAGAGATCGGTCGTTCTAGGATCGAGATAGGAATAAAGGGGGAATAAAGAGTTAGGAAAGTGTCCAATGAGCCGGCGGGTGTGTTTGAGTTTAGGCCAGATAAGGAACTGGTTGTGAGGCTCAAACATGATAGCGATGTCATCGATTCCATCACCCGGCTTGCTGAGAAGCAGGAGATCGCATCGGCAAGCTTCACGGCTATCGGCGCCTTGAAGCGCGCCAAGCTCGGCTACTATGACCAGAGGATTCATGAATATCGAGAGATAAGCATCGACTCACCTCGCGAAATAGCAAGTTGTATAGGGAACGTATCGTTGAAGGATGGACAGCCCTTTGTCCATGCGCACGTGGTGCTCGCTGATGAAAAGGGAAATACCAGGGCAGGCCATCTGCTGCGGGGGATCGTTTTCGCGGCCGAGCTGCACGTGCGTAGATTAGAAGGCCCAAGGCTCGACCGGACTTATGATGAAGTCACTGGCCTCTCGCTCTGGGAAGCGAAATGACGAACTGGCTGGGACAAGGATCGTCGATGGACGTCCCTGACGTAGTTGAAGCTGGACGAAGCATGACATAGACGCACTATTCCTGTCGTCCCCTAGTTTGGTGGCAGTGATGGCTGGCCCGCCGTGTATGTCGACAGGACGGAGGAGCCACAGGAGTGACTAAACAGAGATGGCTATTAGTTTTGCTGCTTTGCGGAGTAGCTATCATTCTGACAATGGTTGTGTCTCCTCTAACATGTCAGGTTTTTGAAATACAGCCTTATGAAGTTAGGCTGGCGAAACCTTATATAGAAAAGATTGTTGTCGACGATCCTGAATTAAGGGAACTGGCCGAAAGCACTGTGCAGGGTTATCCTGACAGAGAAGGTCAGGTAAATGCCATATACCGCTACATTGTGGAGGATTTCACGTACATCGCTGACCCTGAGGATGCGGAGTCTATCCAGTCACCATTTGAGACTCTCCAGTTTGAAGGTGGTGACTGTGAAGACCTGACAATCTTAGCTTGTTCCTTGCTTGAGAATATAGGAACAAGGACATTCTTGGTCCTTACAGAAAACCATGCTTACGCGCTGGTGTCCGGAATTGATTCCGACAACTTATGGGGCTACATTAACAAGTCTTTGCAGCAACAGTTTGTCGAGGACTACGATATGGTCTCATCTATAGATGAGGTATTTCAACTAGAAGCGGGATACATCTATTACCGCGGCGGCGATGGCAGGATCTTTCCCGTCGAGGCTGCCACATTCGGTGATTCGGTGGTCAAGATTGAAAGCCTGGACATCGACTACTCTGTCTTATCGTCTGAGCCGGTGAATATCTACATACTACCGTCCAGGGATGAATTCGACAATCTGGTTGAAAGAAGAAGCTTCCAACATTATGCGGACTGTCAGGGACAGGGAGTTTATGAAATGGAGTCAACGTGTGAAATCCCGAGATACGGGGGCATGGCCGTACAGAATCCGACTTCCAGGGATGCAATGGTGGATGCAAAAGTCACCTTTAGGTATAAAGTCTATTTCGAAGGGTTGAAGATAACTTACTACACTCTAAAAGGCGAGCAGGCCGTAGTCCTGGAGCTTACTGCCGGCAAATATGGCTATCCCGGTTACAGTCCCATAGCCGAAGCAGAAAGGACAATTGCTATTGACCCTGTTACCAAGGAGTACTTCTACCTCGAGTCGGACCAAATTTAGTGAGCCTTGGTAGCCATCTGCTCTTCAAAGTTCCTATCTGCTATCAACCCGTTCGGCACACAAATCTGTTTGACCATAAGTTATTTAGTCCGACACGGTTATGAAATCCTCTATATTTTCAAATGTCGCTGGGCCGATACCGCTGACCTTGAGTAAGTCCTCAATCCTCCTGAAAGCACCGTTCTCACTGCGGTAATCCACAATCCTTTGGGCCAGTATCTCGCCTATACCGGGTAGGACTTCGAGCAGCCAGGGTTCGGCCCGGTTTATATCTATTTTCTGTGAACATTGTTCTTCCCCTTCCCGCGGAACGTAAATCTCGATGTGGCTGAGGTCGGCATCGGTTTCAATCCCAGCATCGCACAAGATCATCTCCAGGGTATCACCTGCCCTTAGGGGA
Organism: Dehalococcoidia bacterium; assembly: GCA_046538185.1. Taxonomy (GTDB): domain Bacteria; phylum Chloroflexota; class Dehalococcoidia; order GIF9; family AB-539-J10; genus RBG-13-51-36. The sequence goes on along the minus strand of JBKHJJ010000068.1, from coordinate 1,348 downwards.
TATACGCCCGGGTTTGCCACGGCACCTTCTATGCAAACTCCGCCGCACATCTCCGGAGGCACAGTCTCGGATAGAATGATTTCCACGGGATCACTACTGCTGTGTTGTACTGCCAGCATGATACCACCGGCTACCGCGGCGACAAACAGAAACACCGTAATGAAGAGATAGACTCTCTGGGCACCGCTCATGGTGTAACTCCTTTCGAAATGAATGGGGTTCTACCTCATATTGTACAGCAAAACTCCCTTCGTGTCGGCCGTCCACAGCGCTTTCGGACTGCCTGCTGCTCAAAAGAATTCACCCTGGTGGACCCCTTGACTTTTGTACGCGCATGCATACAATCTGCTAACAAAACTGGGTACTAGGTTAGAGGAGGGCAAATGGACAGTCTATGGTTGGTACTACATTGGGGCTTGCCCATCGGCCTCGCCATTGTCTTTGTGGGCTTAGGTGGCATGGTTTACTTGTTCGCCAAAGCCGACGAGAAAAGCAAGCAAACAAAGGCATTTGCCAGGGAAAAAGGACTGGAGAAATAAAGGGATTAACCCCTGCCATCTAGCAGCGCGAGTCGTCGTTGATAGTTCTCTGGGTGTTGTCGTTGCGAGCAACTGCAAGGTGCGGGGTAGCCTCCAAGGATTGGCGCGGTTGATCTTGCCAGCGTCGCAATGACATTAGATACCGGGCTTTGCGGGGTGTCGGCTGTGGCGGGCGAGATCTAGACGGTAGCTACCGATTTCGGGAACAGCGCTAATTTTGCGACGAACTCCGCTCTAGATTGCTGGACCTACCCGCCGGTGCTAGAATTTCTACATGGGCAAAGGTTCTAGCGTAATTGCCGTTAATCGTAAGGCTCGTCACGACTACCATATACAAGAGAGTCTGGAGGCAGGTATCGTTCTTAAGGGCTCCGAGATCAAATCCATCAGGGCAGGCAGGGTAAGCCTTGGCGATGCTTACGCCAGGCCGGAAAACGGTGAGTTGTGGCTCTATAATAGCCATATCGCTTCTTATGACGCTGCCGGCCATAATACTCATGAGCCAACCAGGCCTCGCAAGCTACTTCTGCATCGGAAAGAGATTGATGAACTGGCCGGCAAGGTGATGCAGAAGGGTTTGACCCTGGTGGCGTTGAAGCTGTATACTAAACATGGGATCGCCAAGATCGAGCTGGGCGTGGCCAAAGGCAAGAAGGTATATGACAAACGTGAGACCATTGCCCGGCGGGATGCAGCAAGGGAAGTAGAGCGTGCACTGAAGGGCACAAGGAGGTGACCGCAAGTCTGACCGGCATATGGGGGCGCGTGGGTTCGACAGGGGGAGGCCTACAGAATTGCAGGCTGAGGTG
>JBKHJJ010000067.1:0-7292 GCA_046538185.1 Dehalococcoidia bacterium | reverse complement strand
GTACCTGTCCCAATCTAGGCTGTATACCGTCCAAGATGTTGATATTCGTCGCTGATAGGATAGCTGAGGTCCAGGAAGCGAGAAAACTGGGCGTTGAATCTGACATAAAGAACATCGACTTCAACTTCATTATGGAACGTATGAGAAGGTCCATACGCCAGAATCAGGAGACTACTAGACATGGGCTTTCCCATACTGAAGGTTTGGATTTCTTTGAAGGCGAAGGGAACTTCATCGGTGAATACAAAATGAAAGTCAATGGTGAGGAAATCCAGGGCGATAAGATCTTCATCGCTTCTGGCTCACGCCCTTTGGTACCACCAATAGATGGTCTGGACAGTGTAGACTTTCTGACCAATGAAACTGTACTTGACCTTAAAGAAAGACCGGAAAGCCTGACAATAATCGGCGGCGGTTACATTGCAGTTGAATATGCCCACTTTTTCGCTGCCATGGGCACCAGGGTGACTATCCTTGAAATGGCTGACCGGCTCGTCCTTGCCGAGGAGCTGGAGGTATCCGAGGTTTTGAAAAATGAGCTTGGTCGGCGCATGGATATCTACATTGGTGCCCGAGCTGAGGAGGTAAAACCAAACGAGAACGGTGTCACCGTGGTTGTCAATGATTCAGAGCAAGGCAAGAAGGAGTTCACTGCACAGAGGCTCATGGTTGCCGTGGGGCGCAGGTCCAATGCGGATCTCCTGGCGGTGGAGGAGACAGGCGTTGAGCTGAACGAGAAGGGATTTATCAAGGTTGATGAGTATCTTGAGACCAATAGGGAGAACATATTTGCCGTGGGAGATGCTAACGGCCAGCAGATGTTCACTCATGCGGCCAACAGGGAGGCACTACTGGCAGCGCATAATGCGATACACGGCGATAAACATAGGATGGACCATAGTGCTACTCCTCACGCTGTCTATTCCTATCCACAGATTGCATCCATAGGCTTGACAGAGGAGAGTGCCAGACAAACACACGATATTCTGGTAGGCAGGGCCCAGTATTTCGACGTTGCCAAGGGTGAAGCTATGATGGAGGAAAATGGTTTCGCCAAAGCTATTGTGGCGGCCGATACAGGGGAAATACTGGGCTTTCATATCGTCGGTCCTTACGCACCTATCCTTATCCAGGAAGTCACAAATGCGATGGCATCTGGGGGTGGAATTGACCAGATACAGTCGGGGTTACACATCCATCCTGCTCTCCCTGAATTGATATTGACAACTCTGAGCAACCTGGATAATGCATGACTGGGATAACCCATCTCATGAAATGCAAATGATAGAAGAGAAGCGCCACGTAAATGGCATAGATAACAAGCGTGAGGACGGGAGTGGTTATCGGCGGCTGAAGATCGCTATTGGTATTGTACTGGCGATCATGGGAGCCGAGATTATAGGTGGTATTCTCAGCGGGAGCCTTGCCCTGCTTGGTGATGCCGGGCACATGTTTGTGGATAGTCTCGCACTTGGGCTTAGCCTCCTTGCCATGACGCTAGCTCGCCGCCCAGCAACTGCTACCAAGACCTTCGGCTATTACCGTTTCGAAATACTTGCTGCTTTGGCGAATGGAACCATCCTGGTTCTGGTGTCTTTCTACATCTTTTATGAGGCTTACCAGCGATTTCTGGACCCACCAGTCGTAGCCATTCCATTGATGCTGGCGGTAGCTGCAATCGGTCTGTTTGCCAATCTTGGCGGAGTAATACTGCTCAATAAGGCTAGCCACCGGAGCCTCAATGTCAAGGCAGCCTTCTGGCATATCATCGGCGATACGATGTCATCGGTCGGGGTTATCATTGCTGGCATAGTCATTCTCTTTACCGGATGGTATATTGCCGATGCTGTGGTCGCTGTCGTTATAGGAGCAATTATACTGTGGGGCGCAGTGAGGATTGTTATGGAATCAGCAGATGTTTTGCTGGAGGCAGTCCCCAAGCATATCGAGATGGCACAGGTAATTGATGTTATTAAGAATGTCAGTGGCGTAAACGAAGTACATGATATTCACGTCTGGACGCTGACGTCCAACATCTATGCCCTGAGTGCCCACCTTGTGATCCATGACCAGATGGGGAGCAGGAGTGTTGATATCGTCCGGGCAGTAAAGCAAGAGCTAGCCCGGCGCTTCAACATCAGCCACACGACCCTGCAGATCGAATGTGAGAGCTGCCCAACAGGAATCATCTGCGAAATCGACCGCCCCGATATCTCAAACGGGTAGAACAACTTAGCCATATATACCAATATGCCGGAAAAAGAGGGGAATGAAAGTTGAAATATAATACAAAATCGGAGGTGAAAACATGGCTGAATTTCTAAACCCGTTTAGTGGTCAGGTGCCTGATAGAAAACTGACCCATGAGGAACTGGTGCGCGCCATCCGCCTTGCCTTGGCGGCGGAGGAAGAAGCTATCCATCTCTACATGGCTCAGGCAGACGCAATCGATCATCAACTTGCCAAGAAAGTCCTGATCGATGTTGCCAATGAGGAGCGACAGCATGCTGGCGAGTTCCTGCGGTTGCTGCAAATACTGACCGGTGATGAGGACAAGTGGCTGGCCGAAGGTGCCAGTGAGGTCGACGAGATGGCTCAATAGCTGCTGATTTCAATCTGACGAAATACAAGATAGCAGGCAATCAGCGGGACCACAATCGGCTCAGCAGGGTCTTAAACCAAATAAGAATAATTACGCTTAATGGCAGTGCTCTGCGCGAAGGATGTTGCGAGTAAGTGAGATATGTAGCAAAGACTGCCATCATGCTTTAGAGTTCATAATTGTATTAATGGGCATCCAATAAGCAAGACAAACTACGGGGTAAATAGTGAACAAATCTTTATTGATATCATCCATAATAATACTGTGCACGATCGGACTGTCAGTGGTGACGTATAATCGATGGTGGGAATTACGTTTTGAAGTGGAACCAGTATACTTCAGCCATCTGTTAGGCTGGCTTGGATTTGCTTTTATCGCTATTTGGACGCCTATTTACTATTACCTGAAACGTAAGATACCCACGAAGTTCAGAATGATGCTCACCATACATAACATTGGCAACCTATTGGCTTTTATGCTGATCTCAATGCACTTCGCCCAGCAGGTGGGCAGACCTGCTGAGTATTACCCCGCTTTAGGAACCGGACTGGTATTATATGTTTCAGTATGCTTGATGGTAATATGCGGTTTCTTACTAAGATTCCAGCTTGCCAGGCGTCTTAATGGATACTGGAGATTTATCCACACCAGCTTTGTATTACCTTTCTATTTGATGGTAATAATTCATATCTTGCACGGCTTTGGAATCGTATAGACAGAGGAGTGGTAACAATCAGCTTTTTGTGGTTGCTGACTTACCCTCTCCCAGCTAGCATGGCAAGTACTCTCCGGGCAATCTCAAAATATTGAGCTGGGCCACTGCTACTATTGCTTCTCAATAGCGCCGGCTATAGCACTTCCAAACTCCCGGCATTTTGCCAGGTCGTCGGGTTTTGGCTGCCATTTAGCGCGAACACCCTCGGCAGCTACAGGGATCTTACACTTGGCCAGATGTTCTTCTATGATGTTTACTGACTCTCCACTCCAGCCATAGCAGCCAAAGGCAGCACCTATCTTGTTCTGGAACTTGAGCCCTTGAAGGTCTTCAAGTATTGGCATTATGGTAGGTAGCAACCCCTTGTTGAAAGTTGGTGAACCTACGATGATAGCTTTCGTCTTGAAGACTTCGGTGATGACGTCATTTCTATCCGCTGTCGGCATATAGAAGATCTTATAAGGGATGTTCTCAGTTGCTAGACCGTCACCGATAGCCTCTGCCATATGTCTTGTGCCATGCCACATGGAGTCATAAAGAATCACTGCCGCTTTCTCAGGATCCTGTGCTGCCCACTCCTGATACTTCTTTACAATCTGGAGAGGATCATCCCTCCAGATAATGCCGTGGCTGGGCGCAATCATACTAACCGGCAAGTTCAGAGATAGAACTTCCTCTATCTTCTTGGAGACCATGCTACTGAACGGGGTGAGGATATTGGCGTAATATTTCAGTGCTTCCTCATAGAGTTCCTGCTGGTTTACCTCATCGTTGAACCGAAAGGCATTGGCATAGTGCTGACCAAAGGCGTCATTCGGCATAAGGATGTTATCACCGGTCAAGTAGGTAAACATGCTGTCAGGCCAGTGCAGCATTGGTGCCTCAACAAAGAGAAGTTCTCTTTTGCCGATGTCGATCTTATCCCCCGTTTGAACCGTCTTGAAATTCCAGGGCTGGTGGTAATGTCCCTCCACGCTCTCCAGGCCTCTCTTGGAGACAATTACATCAGCATTTGGAGCATAGCTCATCACCGCCGGGAGCGCGCCTGAATGATCTGTTTCCGCATGATTGGCAACGACTATGTCTATCTTGGCCGGGTCGATGATTTCACGTATGTTCTCGATGAACTCTTCTTGAAAAGGTCCCCATACCGTATCCACGAGCACGGTCTTTTCGTCAGTGATGAGATAGGCATTGTACGAAGACCCCCGATGCGTGCTCAACTCGAAGCCATGAAAATGCTGCAATGACCAGTCCACAACCCCCACCCAGTAGACTCCCTTTGTCAGTTCAGTTATCATTCTGCCTCCTTCTACATTTAGTATTTTCCTGCCCAACCCCTAGCTGGAGATCACAAGTTCGCGAGAAACTCCTTCCATGGAGCCGCCATCAATGTCTCAGTGGCCTCATGTCCGGCAGTGCGGAGAATCACCACAGCTCTAGCCACTTGCTGCGGGTCATCTGACTCAACGATATCGACTACGTCAAAACGACCAAGCGTTCCGTAGCTTTCCTTCCACACAACTCCTGGGCATTCCTTCTTAATCTTCGCTGATACCTTTTCAGCGAGTTGCCTGAACTCCCTGGGATCCTCGAGAGCCTGCGGAGAAACCTGGCTCAGAATTATATAAGTTGCCATAGTAGCACCTCCTACCATTTTGCCGACGGGCATAGTCGATTCGCTAATCCTCGGCAACCTTCCTTTCGTATCTTTCTTCGCCTCTGATGAACCTCGGTGTCCATCAATTTGTTTGTATGGAGAACAGCAGGTACCGAGACCGTTCGTCAACTCCCGATACCCTATGTAAATCCTCCTACTTCTTCTTTCGAAGACACGTCCGGCTGTGTAAATTCACATAAATTCGTTCAAGAGTTCCTTGACTTTGGTGGTGTCGGTCTCCTGGCGCTCCAGTGGACCTTTACTCAAAGCTGGTTGATGTTCCTCGTAGGTAGGAATCTCCTTCTTGTAGATAATGCCGATCGGGATTCTATCTCCCCACTCCTGAGCCTTTTCCAAAGCTGCTCTCATATCACCCGGATCATAGCCATCTTCATCTTCAAGTTTATAGACCCGTTCACGATACCACTTGAAAGTGTTCTTGTGGTTAAACGTAACACATGGCTGCAGAATGTCGATAAGGGCAAATCCCCGATGAGCAATACCGCTCTTGATCAACTCAGAAAGGTGATCATTGTCCCCGGCAAAGCTTCTACCAACGAAACTGGCTCCGCTGGCCAGTGCCAAAGCTATTGGATTGACCGGGTTTACGGCCCCACAAGGCGTAGTCTTTGTAACAAAACCGGGGTCACTGGTCGGTGATGCCTGGCCTTTGGTAAGTCCATAGACCTGGTTATTGTGCACCAGATAAGTAATATCATGATTACGACGTGCCGCATGGACAAAATGATTGCCGCCTTCCCCATAACCATCACCGTCACCGCTGACCGCGATGACTATCAGCTCAGGATTAGCAATCTTGGCACCGATCGCTGGCGGGACTGGCCTGCCATGAAGGGAATTGAATACATTGCCTCTGGTATAGTGAGGCAGCTTGCCAGCCTGCCCAATGCCAGAGACAAACAAGACTTGATGAGGTTCAATCTCCATCTCTACCAGAGCTTTGTTTAATGCTTTTAGAATACCAAAGTTACCACAGCCCGGGCACCACGCTGACTCAAGTCCGGCATAATCAGACAAAGTCACCATATCTAGCACCCCTCCTTTCGCACCGCTTCAGCGATGTACGCTGGCGTAAAGGGCCTTCCATCGAACTTCAGAATTTTGCCGCTCACCTCGCATCCTGTTTCCGCTTTGATGAGACGGGCAAGTTGGCCAGTAGCGTTGTTCTCAATAACATAGCTATTTACTGCAGTGCTGAGGACATCGACCACGGTCTCCGCCGGAAATGGCCACAGTTCGCTTAGATGGAGCATGTTTAGACTGGCTCCTTCCTTGTGCAGGATGTCCATGGCTTCATGCATAGCCCCGGCGGTGCTGCCCCAGCCAATCAGCGCTGTCTCAGCTTTCTTCGGACCATACAAGCGAGGTGGATTGATTTCATGTTTCAGGCTGAACAGCTTCCGCAGCTTTTTCTGCACCTGTGCCGTCCTCGTCTCAGCATCCTCAATGGGGTGGCCATCCTCACCATGCTCATCGGAGTCCGTTACCACCAGAGCCTGGCTCAGCCCGGGGAATGCCCTTGGCGAAATGCCCGACAGGGTTACCTCATGCCTCTTGTATCTAGAAGGGTCGGCTTCTTTGTCTGACCATAGAAGTCCGCGGTCAATTGTTACCTGCGAGAGATCAAACGGATCAACAGTTGCATAGGAACTTGCCAGATGTTGATCGGTGAGAATTATGACTGGTAGTTGATACTTCTCTGCCAGGTTGAAGGCCCTGACAGTTACCCAAAAAGAATCTTCAATGGTGGTCGGAGCGAGAACGGCTCTGGGGAAATCGCCGTGGTGAGCATGAAGCACAAACTGAAGGTCACCCTGTTCGGTCCTGGTAGGCAAACCTACAGCTGGCCCTGGTCGCTGGCCATCAACAATCACCACTGGTATCTCAGTAATGCCTGCCAGGCCTATACCCTCTACCATGAGACAGAGTCCACTGCCAGAGGTGGCGGTTATGGACCTGACACCCGCGTAGGCCGCCCCGATAGCCGTATTCACAGCCGCTATTTCGTCCTCAGCATGGAGCATTACCAGACCGACGTTCTCTGATTTAGCGGCTAAATATTCCATAATAGCGCTGGCAGGGGTCATAGGGTAGGCAGCCATGAACTTGCAACCGGCGGCTATAGCTCCCAGAGATATTGCTTCATTACCGGTCAGCAGCATTCTTCTTGCATCGGATATTGGCCCGATCTTGACGAAATCGCCTTTGTGTTTGGCCCGAGCATGGTCGTATCCTGCCTTGGCTGCTGCAACATTATTATCGGCGACCTCGCCTTCCCCGAAGTGCTCTTCCAT
>JBKHJJ010000066.1:0-7483 GCA_046538185.1 Dehalococcoidia bacterium | reverse complement strand
GATTTGAAAAGGTTCCGCTTCAACACCATGCTGGCCAGCCTCATGGAATTCACCAACTACCTATCCAAGGTGACAGAGACGGGGACGGTCTCCGGTTCAGTGTGGCGAGAAGCTATTGATCGCTTTCTGCTTCTTTTGGCCCCTGCCGCACCACATCTCGCTGAGGAGTTGTGGGTCCAAACCGGGCACCAATACAGTATTCACAACCAGATTTGGCCCAAGTATAATGAAGAGCTCGCCAGGGAAGAGGAAGTTACCCTGGTGATTCAGATAAATGGTAAAATTCGTGACAAGGTGCTTGTGCCTGCTTCCATTGGCGAAGCCGAGGCTAAGGAGTTGGCACTAGGTCGGGAGCGACTAAAAGACTATATTGACGGCAAGAAAGTGAAGAACGTCATCTATGTACCTAATCGGGTAGTAAACATTGTGGTGGCTTGAATATGAGCCGGTAATGAGAACAGGGAGAACTGCAGTCGGAGAATGAAGACAACGTTCATCGGTGGTGGAGCAATGGGTGAAGCGATGGTCAGATGTCTTCTGGCCAAACAGGTGGTTGGGCCGGAAGATATGATAGTAAGTGATATTAGCCCCTTGCGGCGTGAACTGTTGAGCAAAGAATATGGAATTAGCGCTTGTGCTGACAACAGAAAGGCTATAGAGACTGCTGAACTGGTCATCCTGGCAGTGAAACCCGGAAATCTACGCCAAGTAATCGAAGAGATAAAAGGTCTTGCTCCCGAACAGCTCGTACTATCAATAGTAGCTGGGGCTACTCTCACTACCTTGTGCCAGGGTTTGGACCATACGGCCATAGTTCGGGCTATGCCCAATATGCCAGCGCAGATTGGCCAGGGAATGACCGTCTGGACAGCAGCCGCTGGAACCAACCTGAAGTACAAGGAATTGGCTCAAACTGTACTGGGGGCTCTGGGCAAGGAAGTCTACGTTACTGATGAGAAGTATTTAGATATGGCCACGGCTTTGAGCGGCAGTGGCCCAGCTTATGTTTTCCTTTTTGTCGAGGCTCTCGTCGACGCTGGCGTCCATATCGGCCTGCCACGAGATGTGGCTCAACAATTGGTGACACAGACTATAGTTGGGGCTACCATCACCGTTGAGAAGACAGGCAAGCACCCCGCTGATTTGAGGAACACAGTTACTTCGCCCGGGGGAACTACTACCGAGGCTCTGCTTCGTTTGGAGAAAGGTGGATTCCGCTCTCTACTTCTGGAGGCTGTGGCCGCGGCTTATCAGAAAGCTGAACATCTTTAAGCCTTGTATGAAATGAATCCGCTTCTTGAATACCGCAACTGTCCTGGTTGTGGACAAAACGATTTTGAAGTACTCTTTGAGTCTAACATGGAGAACGCTGATTTTGCAGAAGAAGCAGCGGAAACAGTATACATGATACCTGGAACCAAATGGGGAAGACATGTTAGATGTCGGAATTGTCAGCTGGTGTACGTAAATCCCATTGAGAGAGTGAGCGGAATCAACCAAGCCTACTCCAGAAGAAAAAGCGGCGATGCCTCTATTATTCGCAAAATCCGTTTAAGTAACTCCGAGTCACAAGTAAGGTTAATCAAGCAGTATAAGAACGGCGCACATCTTCTGGATATAGGATGCGGCGAAGGCTTCTTTCTCTTCAGTGCCTCCAGATCCGGCTATACTGCCAAAGGGATTGAATTGTCACAGGATGCGGCAGAATACGCCAGGAGGGAGTTCGGGTTGGATGTGGAAGCAAAACCGTTCGAAGCGCTACGGTTTCCCGAAAACCACTTTGATGTGATCACTCTCTGGCAGGTTCTGGAGCATGTCCCACACCCGCGCTTGATTCTCCAAGAAGTGCATAGGATACTCAAGCCCGAAGGGTTGCTCGCGTTGTCAACCCCGGATATCGGAGGTTTGCCAGCGAGGGTCTTGGGAAGAAGGTGGTGGAATATAAGGAGACTACATATCAACCAATTCACTACCAAAACTCTTCTGACGGCACTCAAGAATATCGGGTTCAGAAATGTATCCTCTGTGTCTTATAAGGAATCCATAAGCCTGCTTATGTTATTTATACCCATATTGAAGTACCTTGGATTGTATAAGGCCTTGAGACATCTTTCTGAACCCGCCTCTCTTCTAGTTAGAGGTATGAACAGGATAACGTTAACGTACCCTTCAAAACTAGACAATTGCACAATAATCGGTTTCAAATAGGGGAACATACATGGCAAATCTTGCTCTACCAAAGATGATTAAATTGGCCAAGAGGGGAATAGATACCTACGTAGCCAATCGCCCCATGGTGGTCTCTTACGAAGTGACCCTTTCCTGCAACTGTAATTGCCGCCACTGCGACCTTGGGGGATTGATAAACGATGAGAAACAAATTGGACCGGATGAGTATGCAGATTTGACCAAAGAACTGAAGCCACTGGCAGCGCAAATCTCCGGTGGTGAACCACTGCTACGTAAGGATCTGGCAGCCGTAGTCAAGGCTATTAAGCAATCCGACGGACTGCCATACGTGATAGTGGTTACCAACGGAGTTCTCTTGAATGAGGACAATTATCTACAACTACGTGAAGCAGGGGTAAACCAAGTTTCCGTCTCACTTGACTTTCCCGACGAGCGGCATGATCAATTTCGACGACGGCCAGGTTTGTATAAACGTCTAGAGGAAAGGCTCCCCCAACTAGCGAAGTTCGGTTTCAAAGACATAATTTTGAACACAGCCATAACTCGAGCCAACGTAAGGGATATACTGACTCTGGCAGACAAGGCTGCTCAATGGAATGTCGGCATATCGTTCAGTGCGTATACTGCGCTACGAACAGGCAACACAGATTATTGCGTCAACGAAGCAGAGGATTTAGAAGTCTTGCGCAAAGCCGTCAAGGAGCTTATCAAAGCGAAAAGGAATAGTGCCCACATAGTCAATCCGGAACCTGTGCTACGGGACACTTTGAGATTCTTTGAGCAAGGATATATGCCACATTGTAAGGCGGGCATGAGATTTCTTATCATAATGCCTGACGGGAGTCTGGTTCCCTGTTCACTACACCGCAACAAATACTCCAATCGAGAAGAGATGATAAAAGGTTTTTCCCGAACAAATCGGTGCAGCGACTGCTATGTCGCCATAAGATCGTACAGCGAGCTGTCACTCTGGAGTCACATTAAGAGTGCTCCCATGTACATACGACAGACAATTTTCCGCTGAGATAACATCGCCGCCTACAAGTGCTGAGCACCAACCTGAACTTAGACTGCAGCCATTTGAAAACACAGCCGGGACACAACCACGCCCTCAAACAGGTTACGGGCAAATACGTTACTGAATGAGCTCTTCCCGTTCGGCTTTTTCCAGGCTCACCTTAGGTCGTGGCTGGAGTCTGGCCCGGGTGTAGCTTCTGCCACTTTTCCAGCAATTGCTCCCGGGTTTCCTTGTGCTCGGGGTCAGGAACGCAGGCATCAACTGGACACACTTCGGCACACTTCGGTGCGTCGAACCACCCAACACACTCAGTACATTTAGCGGGATCAATAACGTAAAGTTCCTCTCCCTCGGTTATGGCCTCATTCTTGCATTCCGGTTCGCAGGCGCCACAACTGATGCACTCTTCAGTAATCTTGTATGCCATCCTTCTATTACCTCCTTAACTTTTGGCTTCCAATTCTATATTTTACCTTTGCCAGTCGCCAGCTCGCTGGGCAAGGAGAACTTTTCCATTAGAGCCGCCGCAACATGCGCAGGTACCATACCTTCAAGACAACCCCCTAACTGAGCCACTTCCTTGATGAGGCTGGAACTAAGAAACTGATATTGAGAGCTAGTCATTAAACAGAGTAACTCGATGTCTGGCGCCAGTTTTCTATTCATCAGCGCCATCTCAAATTCCCGTTCGAAGTCGGAGTTCGCTCTCAAACCGCGGATCATAGCCTTCCCCCCCACCTGACGAATAAAATCCACCGTAAGGCCCTTGAAGGCCCTAACCTGGACGTTGGACATACCAGTTACTCCTTCTTCTACTAACCTGACCCTTTGCTCCAGAGGAAAGAATGGCCGTTTGGCAGGATTCTCATACACACCGACGATCAATTTATCGAGTAGCCCTGCCGCTCGCTCAATGATGTCCATGTGCCCGCACGTAAGAGGATCAAAGGTACCTGGATAGACTGCCACTGTCATAGTTGAGACTCCTTCTGGTACAAAGAAACAACGGTATCACCATAGCGGCGTTGCTCAACTAGATGGACTCCATCATAGTCAGAATTTACGGACAAACGATTTGCGTGACAAAGCACAATTGTGCAATTCTCCCCAACTAGACTTGACTTGGTCAGAGTCTCAATTGAATCGCTCACAGAAAGGTCCGAGTAAGGGGGATCCAGGAAGATGATGTCATAACTACTGGTAAGAAAGGCAACCGCTTTGTTTACGCTGCAGCAATAAACGTGAGCCCTGTCTAGCCCTCCTACTTTGTGCAAGTTGGCTCTTATGATGTCACAGCAGCTTCTCCTTTGATCGACAAAATCGACCCATTCCGCCCCCCGGCTCAAAGCCTCGATACCCAGAGCCCCGGTCCCCGCGTACAAATCAAGAACACGACCACAGCTGGAAGTCCGGTTCTCCAGAACAGAGAATATAGCCTGCTTTACAACACTCGTCGTAGGTCTAATCGACCGCCTCGGGAGCGTTTTCAATCGAGTGCCCTTTGCCTGCCCGCCGGTTACCCACATTGTATTAGCCTCTATAAATGAGTGCATGCTATTATAGTATTGTTCTGTCATCCAATTCAAGTAAGCCCAGGCTTGTTGACTAAAAGGGCAGCATGTTCTATACTTTACCCTGAAACGCAACGTGGGTTGAGATGAGCACAGGATTCGAACGGTTTTCCGAAGGAGCTCGTAGAGTGTTGACTCGGGCTCAAGGAGAGGCACAGCGGCTCGGGCACAGTTACATCGACACCGAGCACATACTGCTGGGAATCGCAGGCGAAGAGTCAGGGATTGCAGCCAAAGTCTTGAGCAACCTGGGCATGTCAACAGGTAAGATACAGGCAGCCGTAGAATTCGTAATCGGAAAGGGAGAGCACCGAGGTACCGGGGGCGACGTTGACCTCGCCCGTCGCGCGAAGAGAGCAATTGAGTTTGCCGTTGACGAGGCGCGTCGTCTCAATTCCAGCTATATAGGTGTCGAGCACCTTCTGCTTGGATTACTCCGTGAAAGCGAGGGGGTGGCGTTCAGCGTTCTGGAGAGTCTGGGGATTACTCTGGAACGAACACGGGATGAGGTCAGTCGAGTCGTTAGACAGGAATCTATGAGATCTCGGGGCACAGGTCGTGTTGGCACGCGGACACCCACCTTGGATCAACTAGGCACCGACCTGACCGCTCTAGCGCGGGCGGACAAACTTGACCCCATTATTGGGCGCAACCAGGAGATTGAACGGGTTATCCAAATACTAAGTCGCCGTACTAAGAACAATCCCGCACTTATCGGCGAACCAGGTGTAGGCAAGACAGCTGTTATCGAAGGACTAGCCCAGCGCATAGTAGCCGGGGAGGTTCCTGAAGTATTGCAGGGCAAGAGAATAGTTGCCCTGGATATAGGTGCTCTCGTGGCGGGAACGAAATATCGCGGCGAATTTGAGGAGAGGCTCAAGAGGGTAATCGAGGAAGAGAAGACCGCCGGCAACTGCATTTTGTTTATCGACGAAATGCAGACTATTGTTGGGGCTGGAGCAGCGGAGGGTGCAGTTGACGCCTCTAACATCCTCAAGCCTTCTCTGTCACGTGGTGAGATACAATGTATCGGTGCCACCACTCTAGATGACTACCGCAAACATGTGGAGAAGGACCCGGCCCTGGAACGTCGGTTTCAGCCTGTGTTGGTGGCTGAACCCACGACGGAAGAGACTTTAGATATATTGCGAGGGATCAAACATAGATATGAGGAATTCCATCAACTGGATATAAGCGACGAAGCGCTAGCGGCAGCCGCTCCACTTGCTACCAGGTACATAGCGGACCGCTTCTTGCCTGATAAGGCTATCGATATAGTGGACGAAGCCAGCTCTCGAGTGCGCATTAAACGGGGAAGTGCCCCTATTGGGCTAGCTGAGGCAAAGCGGGCTCTGGAAAGCGTGCAGAAGGAAAAGGAATCGGCCATAGCAGCTCAACAATACGAGTATTCTAGCGAGTTGCGTGATCGTGAGCTTCAACTGATGGAGAAAATCGAGACCATGGAGAAGGAATGGCAAGTCAAGCAGGAACAGGGGCGACCCATTGTTACCGCAGACGATGTTGCCGAGGTGGTCAGCATGTGGACGGGCATACCTGTTGTTAAGTTGACCACCGATGAAACCACTCGCCTTCTGCAAATGGAGGAGGCTCTCCACCGACGTATCATCGGCCAGGACGAGGCTATAGATACGATTGCCAAAGCGGTAAGAAGGGCACGCGCTGGACTGAAAGACCCGAGACGTCCCATTGGAGCCTTCGTCTTCTTGGGCCCCACAGGGGTAGGCAAGACTGAGTTGGTGAGGGCTCTAGCCGAATTTATGTTTGGTAGCGAAGATGCGCTGGTCAGGCTTGACATGTCGGAATTCATGGAGCGACATACTGTAGCCCGCCTGGTTGGAGCGCCTCCAGGCTATATTGGCTACGAGGAAGGTGGTCAACTAACCGAAGCAGTGAGACGAAAGTCTTATTGCGCAATTCTTCTCGATGAAATCGAGAAGGCACATTATGACGTATTTAACATTCTGCTCCAGATTTTCGATGACGGTCACTTGACCGACGCCAAAGGGCGAAGAGTTGATTTCCGCAACAGCATCATTGTAATGACCAGCAATGCCGGTGCCGAGCTTATTAAACGTGATATGAGCATCGGTTTTGCTGCCCATGTCAGTGGCGACGGAAAACAACACGTCGAATACGAGAAGATGAAGGAAAAGGTTCTCGGGGAAATGAAGAAGGTCTTCCGGCCCGAGTTCCTGAACCGTATTGATGCCACGGTTGTGTTTCACGCGTTGAACAAAGAGCACATCCGCCAAATTGTTGATTTAATGCTTAACCAGGTTACCGCTTCCCTGAAGGAGAAGAATGTTTCTTTAGAAATCACTGATGAGGCTAAGGATTTCATAGGCGAGAAGGGTTACGATCCTGTCTTTGGAGCGCGCCCGCTGCGTCGCACTATCCAGAACCTGGTTGAGGACCAGTTGTCCGAGGCTTTGCTCCGCGGTGAATTCTTGCCCGGAGATGCGGTGGTGGTGGATTGTGTCGAGGGGAAAATCGTAATGAGACCATTGGTCAAGGAGGTCGCATAAGTATGGCTCAAGAGGTAATTGAAGCGCCACTACCCGGCAAAATAATTCGTGTTGAGGTGACTGCGGGTAACACAGTCGAAGAAGGCGGCGTGATTTGTATCATAGAAGCCATGAAGATGGAGAACCCTATTCTAGCTCCGGCAAAAGCCTCAGTTACG
>JBKHJJ010000065.1:0-7521 GCA_046538185.1 Dehalococcoidia bacterium | reverse complement strand
TCCGCAATGTGCCGCCGGGGATGGAACCCAGCAGTGCCTGCGCCTGTATGTCCGTGTTGGGTTATGACCCCCGGGTGTATTATCGAGGCCGGAGTGTTATAGAGGCTCGTGGTATGGGCCTTCCCGTTGAGGAAGGAGATGCCGTTTTTCGCTGCAATCTGGTAGCTGTTCGCGAAGGTAGGATGTGGAGCTATAGTTGTGGACACATCAGCACTGATGAAGGACGGGCTCTCATTTCTAGCTTAAACGAGAAACTTGGCAACCCTGAAGTCCAATTCTATCCAGGCGTGAGCTACCGACATATATGTAAGATAAGGGGGAGAGAAGACACTCTCCTGGCTGAGTGTACTCCACCGCATGATATCCCCGACAAACCCATTGATGGATTTCTTCCTAGAGGGCCAGGAAGCGACCTGTTGCGAGACCTTATGGCAAAATCTGGGCCTGTGTTCCGCGATCATCCTGTCAATTTGGAGCGACAAGCACGGGGCGACGTTCCCGCTTCCATGATCTGGCTCTTCTGGAGCAGCGGCAGAATACCTGATATGCCGGCTTTCAGAGAGGTCTACGGGCTCGATGCTGGTATGACATCGGGGGTGGATATTATGCGGGGTTTGGCCCGAATGATAGGTATGCACGTGCTGGATATCCCTGGTGTGACCGGCGACCTAGATAACGACTATGCTGCTCAGGCTATAGGCGCCCTGAAAGCGCTCGGGCAATATGATATGGTGGTCATTCATGTGGAAGGAACCGATGAGGCAGCCCATGCGGGCCTAGTTGAGGAGAAAATAGAGGTTATTCAGAAAGTAGATAAAGAGATTGTGAGTCGTCTCCGTTCCTGGAATAGGGAGCCCCTGCGCGTGCTGGTTCTGCCTGACCATTCTACACCAGTCAGGATTCGGACCCATGTTGCTGAGCCGGTTCCATTTCTGCTCTGGGGGCCAGGATTCACCACCAGCGGGGCAAAGAGGTTCACGGAAGCAGAGGCCACAGGTACGGGCGTTTCTATTGAGGAAGGGTGTAGCATTATGGGCAAGCTGACAGCCTAGGGAGCAGAGATGACACTGATAGTTCAAAAGTATGGTGGTACGTCGGTGGCTGATGCCGGGAAGATCAAGAACGTAGCTCGCCGTGTCGCCAGGGCTAGGGATGAGGGGAATCAGGTGGTGGTGGTTGTTTCGGCCATGGGAGACACCACCGATGACTTGATCAAATTGGCCTACCAGGTTAATGAAGAGCCTGGTGACCGGGAACTGGATGTGCTTCTGTCCACCGGGGAGGTGGTGTCCAGTATCCTGCTGGCGCTGGCGCTGGAGGGTTTGGGCTACAGGGCGGTCAGTCTCACTGGGGCTCAAGCAGGTATACAGACTGATTCTGGCTACAGCCGGGCCCGAATTCTGCGTATCGACACCAGACGGGTGGTGAACGAGCTGGAGAAAGAAAATATCGTCATTGTGGCCGGGTTTCAGGGTGTGAATCAGGAAATGGATGTTACCACCTTGGGTCGTGGCGGTTCCGATACCACAGCGGTTGCCCTGGCTGCCAGTTTGAATGCGGCAGGCTGCCAGATATATACTGACGTTGAGGGTATCTATACTGCTGACCCGTTTCTTGTCCCGGCAGCAAGGAAACTGCAGGAGATTGGCTACGAGGAGATGCTGGAGCTGTCCAGCTATGGAGCCAGGGTAATTCATAGTAGAGCGGTGGAACTGGGGCAGTTGCATAATGTGCCTATCCTGGTCGCTTCTAGCTTTGTCGATAGTCAGGGTACCAGGATCTGCAAGGAGGTCTCTATGGAAGTGAAAAACAAGGTGAAAGGCATTGCTCATGATATCAACGTATCTAAGGTTACCGTGGTAGGCGTTCCCGACCATCCCGGTATTGCGGCGGCAATTTTCGAGCCTTTGGCTCGGGCAAACATAAGTGTCGATACCATCGTCCAGAATGCCAGCATTGACAATATTACCGATCTTACGTTCACGGTGGCCCGGAGCGATCTGCTCAAAGCGATGTCCATCGTGGAGCCGGTGGTGAGGAATGTGGGTGGCAGGCAATGTGTTGCCGACTCCACCCTGGCGAAGGTGAGCATCATAGGTACTGGAATGCAAAATACGCCGGGGTATGCCGCCAGAATGTTTCGTACTCTTCATGAACGGGGCATCAACATCCAGTTAATCACTACTTCCGAGATCAGGATAACCTGTATTATCTCTGAGGCGAAGGTCAAGGATGCCGTCCAGGCGCTGCATCAAGCTTTTGTGCTGGAGCAAGGAACTTGACAATCCCGGCACGACATCCTAAGGTTACGCTATGGAAATGTATATGGGGGCCCACCAGCAGCAGGGGGAAGAAAAAGCTCGCTTAAGGCAAGAGCTGAGCAAGCAGGCGATAGATTTGGCTCTGCAGGGTAGATGGGAAGAGGCGGAGGCCATAAACAGGAACATAATTGAACAGTTTCCTGCTGACGCCGAGACTTATAATCGTCTTGGTCGTGCCTTAACGGAGCTAGAGGATTTTGACGGGGCTAAGGAAGCCTATCTAAGGGCCCTGGAACTCGTCCCTGACAACGCCATCGCCAAGAGAAATCTTGCCCGTTTAACTAGTCTGTCGGAGTCTATGGCGGCTTTGACCAACAGGTCTCGGAAAGCTTTGACCTCGAAAGGTCAGGCTCGAAGAGCCGCTCTGGACCTTTTCATAACGGAGATGGGCAAAGCCGCGGTGGTCAGCCTTCACAATGTGGCTTCGGGTGACATCCTGGCTAAGCTGGCGTTCGGCGACCAGGTGTGCCTGGAAGTGAAAGGGCAGAAGCTGATTGTGAGAAGTGAAGATGGAGACTATTTGGGAGAGGTGGAGGCGAAACAAGGATTACGCCTGGTGCAGCTCATGAACGGCGGCAACAGGTACGATGCGGCAATTCTCAATGCAGAAAACAAAGTCCAGGTAGTCATTAAGGAGACGTTTCAGCACCCCAGCCAGGCAGGGCGTCCCTCGTTTCCTGTTAAGGCCGAAGAACACTTGCGGACACACATCAAGGAAAGCCTCCTCAGACGAGGAGCCATTGCCGACGAAAGCGAGGGATTGCTGGAGCTTGGAGACTTTGAGGAAGAAGATGCTGGGCACGAAGAAGAACCCTTGCCCGAAGGTTTCACTGTTGTTGGTGAAGACAGTGAGAGAGGAATCTGAGATTTGACAGAAGTGGCAGTAACAAAGCCTATCGATATCGAAGAGGAGATGAAAAGCTCCTATTTGGACTATGCCATGAGCGTCATCATCTCCCGGGCGCTGCCCGATGCACGCGATGGGTTGAAGCCAGTTCAACGGCGCGTCCTGTACGCCATGGATGGTTTGGGGTTGCGGCACAATAGTCCATACAAAAAGAGCGCCCGTATCGTCGGTGAAGTCTTGGGGAAGTACCATCCTCACGGAGATGCCCCGGTCTATGAAGCGATGGTGCGCATGGCTCAGGATTTCTCTCTGAGGTATCCCTTGGTTGACGGCCAGGGCAATTTTGGAAGCGTCGACAATGACCCGCCGGCGGCGATGAGGTATACCGAGGCTCGTCTTTCCGAAATCGCCGAGGAAATGTTGGTCGACATCGAGAAGAACACCGTCGATTTCGTGCCTAATTTCGATGGCTCTCTGCAGGAACCTTCTGTCTTGCCTGCCAGACTGCCTAACCTGCTGGTCGGTGGTTCCTCAGGCATCGCTGTGGGGATGACTACCAATATCCCTCCTCATAATCTGGGTGAGATATGTGATGCCATCGTCTATCTGGTAGAGAATCCACAGGCCACTGTGGAAGAACTGATGGAATTGGTCACAGGTCCCGATTTCCCCACTGGGGGTATCATCTGGGGTAGAGAGGGTATTGACAGTGCTTACACTACGGGGCAAGGGAGAATTGTACTCCGTGCCCGAGCCAGTGAAGTGAGCGGCAAAGGGGGCAAGAGGCAAATCGTTGTTACTGA
Organism: Dehalococcoidia bacterium; assembly: GCA_046538185.1. Lineage (GTDB taxonomy): Bacteria > Chloroflexota > Dehalococcoidia > GIF9 > AB-539-J10 > RBG-13-51-36. The sequence goes on along the minus strand of JBKHJJ010000065.1, from coordinate 3,550 downwards.
ACTTCCCTACCAGGTGAACAAGGCAGCTCTGGTAGAGAGGATAGCTGAACTGGTCAAAGTGAAGCGCATTTCAGGGATAGCCGAGGTGCGCGATGAGTCGGATAGGGAAGGTATGCGTATTGTTATCGAACTAAGAAAAGAAGCGCAAACCCGACAGGTGCTTAACAACCTCTACAAGTATACTGCCATGCAATCTGCCTTTTTCATTAACATGGTGGCTCTGCTTAACGGACAACCTGAAGTAATCGGGCTCAAAGAGGCCCTGACTTCCTACATTGACTTTCGTTTTCAGGTTATCACCAAAAGGTCTCAGTTTGAACTTGACAAGGCAAAGGATAGGGCTCATATCCTCGAGGGGTTCAGAATTGCCCTGAACAATGTCGAGCAAGTGATCAAGATTATTCGACAGTCTCAGACCGTTGAGTCCGCCCGTGCCGATCTGATGGGGGCTTTTGGCCTGTCACAGATTCAGGCGCAAGCCATCCTCGATATGCCGCTTCGCAGATTTGCTAAGTTGGAGCAGGACAAGATAACTGAGGAATATGCCTCCGTAATAAAGAACATTTCCTATCTTGAGGATTTGCTGGCTAATCCCCGGAAAGTGTTATCGCTGGTTGCTCAGGATGCTCAGGAGCTCAAGTCCAAGTACGGTGATCCCCGGCGAACTGTAATTGAAAAAGAAGAAATCGAGGAATTTCGCACCGAAGACCTTGTGCCTCACGAGGCAATGGTAGTGACCGTGACCAGCAGGGGGTTCATTAAGAGGATTCCTGCCACCACTTATCGCTTGCAACGCCGGGGCGGGAAAGGTGTCATCGGAATGGTGGTCCGTGACCGTGATACCGTGCATCATATCCTGGCAGCCGACACTCATGATAGTCTGCTCTTCTTCACCAGGACTGGTAGGGTTTACTGTCTCAGGTGCTACGAGATTCCTGAGGACTCGTCCCGCACAGCTAAGGGGATAGCCCTGGTCAATTTGTTGCCTATTGACCTCGAAGACGAAGTGACTGTGGTATTGGCCCTGGCCGACTTTCCTGCTGATAGATTTCTACTGATGGTTACCAGGGGTGGCACAATAAAAAAGACCTCTTTAAGCGCCTACGCCCAGATAAGGAGAAACGGCATCATTGCTATGGGACTCAGAGACGGAGATGAACTGATCTCCGTTAGTGTGGTTGATGGCCAAGATGAGGTCGTTCTGGTGAGTCGGAATGGGCAGGCCATCAGGTTCAAGGTTGAAAACCTGAGGACTGCCTCTCGAACCAGCGGTGGTGTTCGGGGCATTCGGCTTGTTGATGACCGTGTTGTTGGTATGGGGATTGTCTTTCCCGATGCCTATGTGCTTACTGTAACCGAAAAAGGCTTTGGCAAGCTGACTCCGGTGAAGAACTATCCTGTTCATCACAGGGGAGGTAGGGGGGTGCGTGCCTACAGAGTCAGTCCGATAACGGGCAACCTGGTTGCGTCCCGCCTTGTTTCTCCGCAGGGGTCCCTGGTGATGTTGTCAGCCAGGGGCAACGTAGTGAACATTCCTATGGCCCAGATTTCGGTCCAGGGTAGGGGTGGCAGGGGGGCAAGGCTAATGGGCTTATCCGAGGATGATAGCGTGGTTTCGGTGACCTGGGTGTTTCGGCAGGATGAAATCCTGTGAGCAGAAGTCGCTGGCAGCTTCCCCTTGCGTTTGATTACCGAAGAATCTCACAAAGCATAGACTCTTTTATAGGCCCCGGGGATTCTCTGCTCGGCCGGATTAGCAGGGAGAATTCTAAGTGGAGAATGTAGGGGATTTCTTTAGAGAGTTTGGATTGACTTTCGTCCCCCTTTTCGTAGCCATGGATGCTATAGGCAACTTGCCTATCTTTCTTGCTTTGACGCACGGGATAGCCCCATCACATGGCAGGCGTGTGACAAATTTGGCGACGCTTACCGCTCTTGGGGTAGGGCTTGGATTCGTCGTTATCGGAAGGGCTATATTTCTGCTTTTGGGCATCGAAGTAGCTGATTTTCTGGTGGCGGGCGGGGTCATTCTGCTGGTTTTTGCCATAAAGGACTTGGTTACCGGTAAGACCATAGAAACTCAGGATTCATCGGCCTTCGGGATGGTAGGTGTTGTGCCCATAGGCACCCCCCTGGTGGTCGGGCCGGCGGTGCTTACTACTCTGCTTTTGCTTGTGGAGCAATATCTTGTCGGCATCGTCGTGCTTACCTTCATCCTCAACCTAACAATACAGTGGGTTCTATTCAGGCACGCCCACCGAATTGTAAGATTCTTGGGGGACGCCGGCGTCAGCGCTATGTCAAAAATAGTCATGTTACTTCTGGCAGCCATCGCCGTGAACATGGTTCGCCGGGGTATTTTGGCATTCTTGGGGTGAGTTCTGCCATCCAGGGGTCCTCTGAATTTCAGATATTGCCAGACCTTGGTGTATCATTACTATCTCAAGGCAGGTGCGAGTCTCAGCTCCGCGAGGGGGTAGAAGTAGAAAGCCTAGCACCTCGTGTTATTGGCAAAAGCAAGGAGGCAGAACATGATCGAATTGCGTAGAGACTGGTCTGAAACAGTTGTTAATATACAAAAAGAGATGGGGCGGCTAATGGATGAAGTGGTGAGTCGCAAACCGCCCACGGTACGCTTTGCTCCCAGAACCTGGCAGCCGGCAATCGATGTCTATGAAACTGATAGCGAGGTGATAGTCCTGGTTGAACTAGCCGGGGTAAAAGAAGATGAGATTGAGGTGATTGTTCATAATGGTGTCCTTACTATCAGAGGTGAAAGAAAGGATATCAAGCGAGGCATTAAGCGAACTTATTCCCAGATGGAGATTTTGTGGGGACCCTTTGAAAGGGATATCACCCTTTCTGCGAATGTGAATGTGGATCAAATCAAAGCTTTTTATGAGGCTGGAATTTTGGAAGTTATCTTACCTAAGCTAGGAGAGGAGAAGGCACGTCGGGTTGATATACGAGCGAGCCGATAGGAGAAACTAGTAATGGTTGTTACTAAAGGCAAAGAGGGGGAGGAGACAAAGGCAGAAAAATTCCGCATCCCTGAAGAGTTACCTGTTCTTGCTCAAGATGAAGTTGTCGTCTATCCTTCTCTTATAATCCCCTTAGGCACAGCGGAGGAAAGAGTAGTTAAACTTATAGACGAAGCTGCGGCCGGTGATAAGCTCGTTGGCTTTTTTGCCCGGCGACCGGATTCAAAGGAAGATGCTGACCTCTATTCTATTGGTACTGCCGCTCTCATTGCCCGGATGTTCAAGTTGCCTGATGGTTCCGTTCGTGTCTTCTTTCAGGGGCTTTCCAGAATCGGATTGAAAAAAATTACCCAGATTGAACCGTATCTGAAGGCCAAGGTTGAGGTGATAGAAGATAAGATAGAGAAGACTACCGAGCTCGAAGCTCTTACCAGGAACCTGACCGGGCTTTTCCAAAAGGTGGTTGAGTTGGCGCCCAATTTGCCCACGGAGCTGAATGTTGCTGTCCTGAACATGCCAGACCCCGGAAGTCTGGCTGATTTTGTCGCTGCACATGTTAGTCTTAAGCC
>JBKHJJ010000064.1:0-7721 GCA_046538185.1 Dehalococcoidia bacterium | reverse complement strand
GGTATGGGCACGGGCAGAGGCATGGGGCCAGGTACGATGCCTCAAACAGGGCCACAACCAACGGGCCCGGAACAAGAGATAGAGATGCTCAAATCTCAAGCTCAGACACTGAGCCAACAACTGAGTGAAATCCAGCGCCGTCTTGAAGAAATGGAGAAAGGGAGTTAAGTTATGCCTATATATGAGTATCAGTGCACTCGCTGTGGAGAAAAGTTCGAAGTTCGCCAGGCCATCGGCGAGGACGGCTCCAACCTGAGTTGTCCTAAATGCAATGCGGATAGACCGAAGAGAATCTTTTCCTCCTTCTTTAGCAGCAGTTCAAGCGAAACTGGATCCTCCGAGGTGAGCTGCCCGACCTGTAGTTCTGGAGTCTGTGGGCTGCCGCCGATGGGGTGAAGTAAAACCAGTTCTTGATGGAGGTGAATCATGCCCAGAGGAGATGGCACAGGTCCGTATGGACAAGGTCCGGGAACGGGCAGGGGACTGGGGCGCGGTAAGGGCATGGGGCGGATGGGAGGAAACCGCCCCGGCGCGGGTCCCAGCGGAGATTGCCTGTGCCCGGGTTGCGGGACCAGGGTTCCCCACCAGGCAGGCATTCCTTGCTACGACCTGACTTGTCCCAAGTGCGGGGCAAAAATGACTAGGGAATAGAATGATAATATCTGTTGCCAGCGGCAAAGGCGGCACAGGAAAGACACTGGTAGCCAGTAGCCTAGCACTTTCCCTGACGGATAACCACAAGCTTCAACTGCTGGACTGTGACGTAGAAGAGCCAAACGCCAATATTCTTCTGCATCTGCCTATGGCCCAGAGCCAGCGCGTGTACGTTCCTGTTCCCAGAGTGGACACAAAGAAATGTACTTATTGCGGCAAATGTGCCGAGGTGTGCGCCTACAATGCCATTGCAGTGATCAAGGAAAAAGTACTGGTGTTCCCCGAATTGTGTCATGGTTGTGGAGCTTGTTCCTACCTGTGTCCCGAGTCTGCCATTACTGAGGAGGGAAGAGAAGTGGGGATCGTCGAAAGGGGCCATTCAGGGAATCTGGAGGTAATTCAGGGGAGACTTAACGTCGGCGAAGCGATGGCTCCACCGGTGATCAGAGAGGTGAAGAAATACATCAACCCTACAAATGTAGCAATCATCGATGTCCCTCCGGGGACTTCCTGTCCCGTGGTAGAGGCCATAAACGGGAGCGATTTTTGTCTGCTCGTAACCGAGCCCACTCCTTTTGGATTGAATGACTTTTCACTGGCGGTGGAAGTGGCCAGGAAACTGGGCCTTCCAAGTGGAGCCGTGATCAATCGTGTGGGGATAGGCAGTGACGAAGTTGAGCAGTATTGCCGCGGGGAAGGAATACCAATTCTGCTGAGAATCCCGCTGGATAGAGATATTGCCGTCCTCTATTCGAAGGGGATTCCGTTGGTAGAAGGCATGCCTCGGTGGCGTGAGGATTTCGTGAGGCTTTTTGAAGATATTAAAGAAGTGATTGCTGCCCGGCGCGCAGCATAATAGATGGCTGGGCTGGAAGTAGATGAAAGAAATTGTGGTTCTTAGTGGCAAGGGTGGAACCGGAAAGACGTCTATAGTGGCATCCTTTGCGGCCCTGGCCGAAAGCAAGGTACTAGCCGATTGTGACGTAGATGCAGCCGACCTCCATCTCCTCCTTAAGCCTGCGATCCTTGAGGAAAAGGAATTCTGGAGCGGGCAAGTCGCAGTCATCGACCAGGAAAAGTGTACCGAATGCGGCTTATGTGAGGAATTATGTCACTTCGGGGCCATTAAAGACTTTCAGGTTGACCCCATTTCATGTGAAGGCTGTGGCTTCTGCTACAGGGTCTGCCCTGTGGATGCCATCACTATGAAGGATAGCATGAGCGGGCATTGGTTCATATCACAGACAAAATACGGCTACTTATGCCACGCCAAACTGGCTATTGCTCAGGAGAACTCAGGGAAGTTGGTAACAGTGGTACGGCAGAACGCCAGGTCTATCGCCGAAAGAGAAACCCTGGACTACATCATCACCGATGGCCCTCCGGGCATAGGCTGTCCTGTCATCTCCTCGCTGTCCGGTGCCAGTCTGGCATTGCTGGTGACCGAGCCATCGCTATCAGGGATTCATGACCTTGAGCGAGTCATTGGCGTTTGCCGCCACTTCGGTATTCCTGCCCTCGTTTGTATAAACAAGTATGATATTAATCAAGAGAATACTGGAAAGATAGAAAGCTACTGCTTAAGTCTAGGAATAGAAGTGGTATCCAAAATACCGTTTGATAATGTGGTCACCGAGGCTCTCATTAAGAGATTGCCTGTGGTAGAATATGGCGACGGCACAACCAGTCGGGAGATAAAGAGGCTGTGGGAGTTTATTACCCGAGCCTTGAGCTGACCAAGACGTCAGGAACAAACTTGGTGAGGGAGGCGACATACAATGAATAAAGCCGACGTAGTAGTAGTAGGGGGCAGCGCTGCCGGGCCGGTGGCCGCTATTAGCTGCCGTAGGAGGTATCCGGACAAGAGTGTAATGATGGTGCGCAAGGAAGAGCAAGTGCTCGTTCCCTGCGGAATTCCCTATATCTTCGGGTCTGTAGGCAGCCCGGCAAAAAACCTGATTCCCGATGCCCTGGTTGTCAATAACGGTATCGAGCTTGTCAAGGGTGAAGCGGTGGAAATAGATCGGGGAAAGAAGACCCTCTCGTTGAGTAACGGAGACACGATTAGCTACGATAAACTGGTTCTGGCCACTGGTTCTTCTCCAATAGTGTTGCCTATTCCCGGGGTAGAAAAAGGAAACGTCTTTACCGTAAGGAAAGATGTGCCATATCTAACTAATATGCTACGTGTACTCGATGATGCCAGGGACATCGTGGTAATAGGAGGAGGCTTCATCGGTGTAGAGTTCGCCGATGAATGCAAGAAAGGTCGCGACTGCAATGTAACTATCATAGAGCTGCTTCCCCACTGTCTACAGCTAGCTTTTGATGATGAGTTCTGTGCCGAGGCCGAGACTGTGATCGCGGACAGAGGCATCAACCTGCTGGTAAATAACAAAGTCGAGGCAATACTGGGTGACGATCGAGTTAGCGGCGTCAGGTTATCAGGGGGACAAGAGATAAAAGCCGACATGGTAATACTCGGAATTGGCACGGTGCCAAACAACGAACTGGCTAAGAAGGCTGGGCTTGAACTGGGGCCAGCAAAAGCAATTGCCGTGGACGGTTATATGCGTACTACCACCGATCCAGACATCTTTGCCTGCGGCGACTGCGCAGAAAAGGTCTCATTCTTTGGTGGTACGCCAAGTCGCCTTATGCTTGCGTCTATTGCCTGTACGGAGGCACGTATAGCTGGAGCCAATCTCTTTTACACGCGCTATCAGAATCCAGGGGCGGTTGGCGTATTCTCCACCGTAGTCGGTGAGAGAGCCTTTGCCTGTGCCGGCTTGACTGAGAGGGCCGCAAGACGCCGAGAGAATTATGACGTTGTGCCTGGTGAATCGTCGGCTCCGGATACCCATCCGGGAGGGATGCCAGGATCGGTCACAACCAAAGTGAAGCTGTTGTTCTCCAAGGATAATGGGGAGTTACTTGGAGGCGGAATCTCGGGAGGCAAGAGCATCACCGAGATGGCGAATGTCATTAGCGCCTGTATCCAGAACAGAATGACCGCCTACGATTTGGCATTGTTTCAAATGGGCACACATCCTGCTCTGACAGCATCACCAATCGTGTACCCGTTGGCTAATGCGGCAGAAGTCGCTATCACTGCTATGTAGGAACTGGCAATTTGAGGGAATGATGCCAATCTATGATTACAAGTGCCAGGACTGTGGCGAGATCTCGGAGGTATTTCTCCGCAGCGCAGACAATGCCAAATCTATGCTCTGTCCGGTCTGTGGGAGCGAAAAGGTGGAAAAGCTCTTTTCCGGCTCTTATATGCTCCCAACTGAGACAAGAGCGCCGGGCAGAACTTGCTGTGGAAGAGGACAACGTTGTGAAACGCCACCGTGCTCTACAGGTGACACTTGTGCAAGGAGATAGAAAGTGAATGAAGTTGGGGCCGAACCGGCCTGGAGAATACGATGAGATATGCAATTCCTATAACAGATGGAAAAGTAGCCGCCCATTTTGGCCACTGCAGCCAGTTCGCCTTGTTTGATGTTGATGAAGCTACCGGGGAGATTATCAAGAGGCAGGTCATACCATCACCGGGTCATGAGCCCGGGCTTCTCCCTACATGGCTGGCTGAGGAAGGGGTTTCCGCAGTCATAGCTGGCGGCATGGGTTCCCGAGCCCAGGCTCTTTTCCGCGAGAATCGAATTGAAGTCATTGTTGGCGTGCTCGGCGACGACCCTGAAAAAGCTGTCATGGACCATGTGCGGGGTGAGTTAGCAACGGGCGATAATATATGTGACCATTAGGCCAAGCAACAATAAGGCAGGGACGAAAGTGCTTCCCGTGGCAATGTGAACCCTGAGTATCCAATCAAAGGGGCCAAACTGGCAACAAATGGTCATTGCTAGTCCGATAGGAGGGCTGGTCACGGGTAGAAGCAGGCTGATTAATTCATGCCTCTCAAATACCTGCAGCCCTTTGGACAAAAGGGAGCGTTTGAAGGAATGGGAATAACACGGCGTTGATGAAGTCGCCGGCGAACCCATACAAATACCAACAGGAGGTCACTTGATGAACAAAATCGAGGCAAAGATGGAACAGGCACTGAAAAAAGTGCTTGTCCCCGGAGCAATGCGTAGCCTGGTACAGATGAACCTGGTTCGAAGCATGGAAGTTAGCGAGGGCAAGGCGAGAGTAACTCTGGCTTCCACCGCCATCCCCGCCGAACATCATGGTTGGCTAAAGGACAAAGTAACAGCAGCGCTTAGCGAGCTCCCTGAGGTGGAAGAGACAACCGTCGACTTCGTCGAAGCCAAGGCCAAAGAATTGAATCAGATTGAGAAAATAGTAGCGGTCATGAGCGGCAAAGGAGGAGTTGGCAAATCCCTGGTAGCCGGCTTATTAGCTTCCTCTTTTGCACGCGAGGGGAAAGATGTTGGCATACTGGATGCCGATATCACTGGTCCCAGTATTCCTAAGATGTTTGGGCTGGATGCTCGTCCCAGCGGCAGTGAAACAGGTATTCTGCCCGTATTGTCGAGGTCAGGAATCGCAGTCATGTCGATGAATCTGCTCCTGCCCAGCGAGGACGAGGCGGTTATCTGGCGAGGCCCCCTCCTGTCCAAAGCTATCACGCAGTTCTGGGAAGAAGTCCTCTGGGGCAAGCTAGACTATCTCATAATAGACCTGCCTCCTGGCACCGGGGATGCCGCATTAACGGTGCTACAGGCAATACCTATCTCAGGCGTGATCGATGTTTTTACTCCACAGGAGTTGACGGAGATGATAGTCAAGAAGGCAGTGAGGATGGCACAGAAGATGAATGTTCGAGTTTTGGGCGTAGTGGAAAATATGAGCTATCTTGTATTGCCGGAGACAGGTAAGAAAATGGAGATTTTTGGCAGAAGCAAAGGGCAGGAGATGGCGACTGCGTCTGGTTCCCCTCTTCTGGGCAAGTTGCCCATTGACCCCGAGTTAGCCAGGTTGTGTGATGAGGGAGAAATCGAGAGGTATAGTTCAGACGCCCTATCCGAAATGTCTACCAACGTCCTCGCTGCTCTGAATGGGAAAGGTTAATAGTAGCTACTGAAACGATCAAGCGGGCGGGGCTTACCTATGAAATTGTCGCCACAAGGAGCTAGGGGAAATGGCACAGGAATTTGATAACTCGTTCAAAGAACTGGAGCAATCTGTCATGGACGATATGAGAAGGGTCTACTCGGAGCAAACGATTGACCACTTTCTTAATCCCAGAAATCTGGGTGAAATGCCTGCCCCCGACGGGTTTGCAAGAGTAACCGGGTCCTGTGGCGATACTATGGAAATATATCTTAAAGTAAGGGACGGCAGGGTTATGAATGTCTCTTTCTGGACAGATGGCTGCGGACCCAGTATTGCCTCGGGCAGCATGATTACCGAGATGGCCAAGCAAATGAATGTAACTGAAGCTCAAAGGATCAGCCAGCATGATGTCCTGGCTGCTCTGGGTGGGTTGCCTGAAGAAAGCCAGCATTGTGCTCTCCTGGCGGCCAATACGCTTAAGGAGGCAATCAAGAACTACCTGACCTTCAAGAGAGAACCCTGGAAAAGGGCGTACCAGACATAATGAGGAGTAGATAAGAGGTGCCTCCTGTAGTCTCTATTGTGGGCAAGTCCAAGTCTGCGAGGACCGAGGTCATTGGAAGACTGGTCCATGAGCTGAAATCCAGAGGTTACCGAGTGGCCACCCTTACGCATACTCCGCAAGCAAACAGCTTTGTTAGAGCGGGCAAGAACGGCTGGCACCACATTGAGGCGGGAAGCGAGGCCACCGTGGTTAGCTCAGCACATAGCCTGGTGCTGGTGAAGGCGGTCTGTCAAGCCACACCGCTTGAAGAGATCGTGCGCGTTTTGGGGGAGGACTACGACATCATTCTTGCGGAAGGTTTCAAACGAGCGGATACCCCAAAGATAGAGGCACATCGCAAAGGTGGCGGAACACCAATGAAGAACATCAAGAGAATCGTAGCGACCGTCACCGATGAACCATTGGAAACTAGGGCCAGGCAGTTCTCCTTTGCCGATTACGAGAGGCTGGCTGACCTGCTGGAGAGAGGCTTCATCGAGCCACAGAAGGAGCGAATCTCCCTCTACGTAAATAATGCTCCCGTACCTCTGAGCCTTTTCCCTAAACAGATCATCACGAATGTGCTTCTGGCTATGGCCTCCTGCCTGAAAGGCGTGAGAGAAATCACCAGTCTCCAGGTCTTTTTGAGGAAGGAGCACGCACGCCAGTGAGGTGCTATCATCAGATTGTCGGCGTTGAATCTGGCGCTGAACCTGCGGACTTCGATCTAAGTCCCAAAACCGGGTAATCGAGATGGCGATCATTTATGGCCCCGTCCCGTCATGGCGCTTAGGCAAATCGCTGGGCATAGATCTCCTAAATACGAGGACGAAAGTCTGCTCCTTCAATTGCCAGTATTGCCAGTTAGGTGAGACCGATCAGCTTATCGTGGAGCCAAAGCAGTTCGTCAGTCTGGAGCAGCTGACCAATGAAATCACATTGCTCAGGACCCAGAAGGCTGACTATGCCACTTTTTCCGGCATGGGTGAACCGACACTTGCCAGCAATCTTGGCGAGGCAATTGCACTTGCAAGGGCAACTCTGGATTTGCCGGTAGCTGTGCTCACCAATTCTTCCCTGATGTTCCGCCAGGATGTAATGCAGCGGCTTGCTCAAGCCGATGTGGTAGTAGCCAAGCTAGATGTGCCAGACCAGGGACTGTTCTCATTAGTCAATAGACCGGCTGCAGGGTTGCGTTTTGACCTTGTACTAGATGGCATCAGGCGCTTCAGAGACATCTACAGGGGCAAACTGGCCCTGCAGATAATGTTCATCGAAGCCAACAAGGATTATGCGGCGGAGATAGCGGTACTGGCCCAGCAGATCTCACCTGACGAAGTGCAAATAAACACACCTTTGCGGCCGTGTGCTGTGAAGCCACTACCTCCTCAAAGTATAGGCGAGATACGCAGGGAATTTGGCAATCTGGAGAATGTTGTCACTGTATATGAGGCACCGAAACAAAAGGTCGTGCCGCTCGATTTGACGGAGGCATTACGCC
>JBKHJJ010000063.1:0-7938 GCA_046538185.1 Dehalococcoidia bacterium | reverse complement strand
ATCCTTTTCACTAACTACTAGGACCCGGTGCAGTTCAGCGTCATGTTTAGAACGGAAGATAAGAGAGCGCATCCCTAATTTGAGGGAGTATCTTATCAGGGAACAAAACGAGGATGATTCCGATAATTATCGGCAAGTGGGCGAGGTATATCACCAGAGGATGTCTTCCCAGCAACATCACCGCTGAAGCTACAGGGTTCCCCAATTCACGAATACTGTATTTTCTATTCCCCTCTGGGTATAGGATCTTGCCGAAGAACATCCCCAGAAGAAATATGCCAAACCACGGCACCAGTGGCCAGTAGTCCAAGGACCTGAAGCTGTATGGCGCTAGCCAGAGCAGCCAGGGCAAGTCGACGAAGATGTGCTCTACTATCAGATAAAGACCTATTGCCATCACAACGGCACCAACTATCAAATTGATGTAGCGGAACCTTATTAGGAAAGGCACAAGTATGAACGCAATCCCGAAGAAGTGGAGTATGCCGAACCGGACATATTGCCCCGGGACCACCAGCAACGAAAGCACAGTAAGCACCATGCCCAATCCAAACAACATCAGGCCTCTGCGCACGAAGCCCGACATGCTCTTCCCTCGCGAATAGCTGATTGTGAGCGCCATCCCGGCGGGGAAAATGAAGAGTCCACAATTCGCTGCTCTGATCCAGAACCACATCCCTGTGCGTAGAGGCTCGACAACGAGGTCAAAATAGTACAGCAGTTCCCGTGTATGGAAAAATAGCAGGCCCAGCAGCGCGATAGTGCGTACCAGGTCTATCTCCCAGTAACGTCTATGAGTACTGAGATAGGAAGCAGCTGCCTGTGTCATTCGTCAAATTCCTGGCACGATTCTATCAAGTCTCGAGCAATCACTCAATATCGGACTCCACCATGGCTTGCTGTGGGGTAGTCGAATGAGTGGTCTTAAGTTGGTTGGGGCCGACGATCGTGCCAATTGTGAGTATTGCCTTGTCGCTCATAGCGGTTGCTTCAGGATTCCAGCTTTGCGTTCAGGCGATGCCCGAGTTGAGGCTCTAGTGGAATCTACCGCCGAGCACCTGAATTAGAGAAGCGGACCGGCAATCACTCTAGAAGCGCCTTCCTGCCCATAACTTCATGTCTGGCATGCCACCGCCGGATAGCCTCAACCACCTCATCAGGGCGATCCAGCACCCTTAGCAGGTCAAAATCTTGCTCAGAGATATAATTCCTGACCAAGACCGAGCTCCGCAGCCAGTCCAGGAGACCTTTCCAGAATTTGCTGTCGTACATTATTACGGGGAATGGCCTTATCTTGTGAGTCTGCATCAGGGTTAACACCTCTGTTAATTCATCAAGGGTACCCAGACCGCCCGGCATTATGATGAAGGCAACGGCGTATTTTACCAGCATGACCTTACGTGTGAAGAAATGATTGAACTTTATCGACTTTGTGGCGTAGGCATTGCAGATCTGTTCTTCGGGAAGGGAGATATTCAGGCCGACCGATGTAACCCCAGCTCTCACTGCACCCTTATTGGCCGCTTCCATTACGCCCGGTCCACCGCCAGTTATGATTGAGAAGCCCAGCCGTCCGAGCTGGTAGCATATTTCTTCCGTCTCCCCATATAGTTCGTCGTCCACTGCTAATCTAGATGAACCGTATATGGTCACAGCCGGTTCGACAGTGGAAAGGCTATCAAAGCCGTCCACAAACTCGCCTATTATTCGAAACATTCGCCAGGATTCTTCCTTGGCCATTTCATTTATTTCATATTCGTACGGCATATGGCCCTCCATCGAAAACCGAATACAAACGCGGGATCAGCGGACTAGACTCTCTTGTATAGCCCTGGCTCCCATGTTATCACCGTTGCTTTCTGCGGGCAAACCAGGCAGATTCGACAATATGCCAATGCTGCGAGTCGTTGATCCGCGAGATGGTGTCAAATGGGGAGATGCGGTCAACCGAATTTCATTGATGCCTTTACCACAGATTGTGTTCTGGGAAACTCATATGCTCAACAAAATACTGATTGAAATCGGAACGACAGGAGAGTTCGATGTGCTCAATAAACTGACTAAGCTCAGCCGCCGTCTGCCAGTAGCGCTTCATCAGGAGGACCATGGCAGCGCCTGTGCTGGCGGCATTGCCTAATGATACGACAATTTCAGGATTGACTGCAGGGATGAGTCCGGTACGTAGAGCACTGAGGCGGTCAATGTAGTTCCCCAGGGCACCAGCCAGATAGACGTGACCAATATCCGACACCTGAACACCTAGATCATCCATCAGGGTTCTTATACCGGCGGCAATAGCTCCTTTGGCAAGCTGGAATTCACGAACATCTTTCTGAGTAAGGTAAATCGGCTTCTGGTCCGAGCTATCCTCGGCGTAAGAGACCAGAAAACTACTGACTTTGGAACGAGTGACTATTCGGGAATTCAAGTCCCTGGCGACCCGTTGCCGGGAACGGTGGATCAATCCGTCTCCGTCAATGATGCCGCAGTGCAATAGTACCGCTACCAGGTCGACCAGTCCGCTGCCGCATATACCTTCGGGCTTGACATTCCCGATGACCCGGTGACTGAGTCGGCCATCTTCGCAGCTAACGCCGTCGATAGCACCTGTGCGGGCGATCATGCCGCGGCTAATTCTCGTCCCCTCGAGAGCAGGGCCGGCTGCGGCAGAGCACGTCAGCAGTCGTCTGCTATTGCCCAGGAAAACCTCTCCGTTGGTGCCTAGATCTAGCCCCAATATGATTTCATCCTGCTGCTCCGCAACTCCGGAAGCCATAATGAAGGCAAGCAGGTCCCCTCCAATATACCCGGATTTCATGGGCAAAGCATACAGCGGCGCCGCAGGGTGTAAGTGAAGGCCCACATCGGCAGCGCTGACTACCAACCCGCTGGTCAAGACAGGAGAGAAAGGCGCCTGGGCAATTCCGACCGGGGATAAGCCGAGAAGCAGATGCTGCATAGTAGTGTTGCCTGCAGCAACGGCGACAAGGATGTCTTCCGGTTCAATTCCGGCTGTTGTTAGTAGGTTTGCCGTAATCTGGTTCAAATCCTTAACAAGCAGAGATTGCAGCCGTTTCGCCCCTTTTGGCTCTTCCTGGCAGTATTGGAGACGGCTGATCAAGTCTGCGCCATATCTCTTCTGGCTGTTGAGGCAAGAGCCAACACCAACCTCGCTTCCGTCCACCAGACTGAGCAGCTTACTTACCAGTGTACTGGTGCCCAGGTCAAAGACCACTCCATACGTGTGGTTGACAGCTCCGTCGTGCTGCCAGTCCATCAGGCAGTGTTCGTGAAGCGCTGCTATGCCTCGGAACCTTGTTTCTCCCAGGCTCTCAGACAGCGTGCGAAGACAATGGAGCGATGCCTGCAGGTCTTCGTATTCGGAGCCCAGCCCCATTCTGATCAGGTCCAAGTTTGAGAGCCTTTCGTTCTCCAGGCTGAAGGGCACCGAAACGAGGCGCTTTTCTACCAGCGGCTCGAGTTGGGATATCGGCGTATATCGGTCAGCGGATATATGGCTGGTGGTAAGGATGTTGACATATTCTGCGGCGGCCTCTCCCTCGCCAGTGGAGATTGTCAGGTCTTGATTGGCCCTGGTGCGACAGGCAAGACGCACTCCTTGTTCCAACTCGTCTTCGCCGAGTAAGGCTCTTTCTTCGTCTGTGGGTTCTTGTGGCTCCGAGAGGACCTTCACCTTGCATTTGCCACAGTGTCCCAGCCCACCACACTCACCCGCTAGTTCCATATCCGTCGGCTGCAAAGCATCCCAGATAGTCTGCCCTCGGGGAACACGAAACCACTGATCGTCCGGCAGGACATGAAGCCAGACATACCTTACCCTGCGTTTCCTGCTGTTTGGTTGTCTATTTAGTGGACGCCTCATGTTAACCGTTGGACTCAGGGCCCTGTCCACCTTTGAAATGCGGAACATATCTCAATATACAACAAACTTCGAATCTCTGGAATCTGTGCTGGCTTCACATCTGGATTGCACCTACACTGTACTAGAGTACAGCCATCACTATTTCTTTTAAGTATGAATAATCTGCATCGCCGATTTCCAGAGTCAGTCCCAGAAACTCAGCCACTTCTTTGGCTCGCGGAATAAGGTCCGGGTCTGATGGTTGTCGTACATAGAGTAATCTCTGATACTGCCCGAAACAGTATCTCTTCATTTCCTCGTCTTTGAGTTCCAGGGGTTCCACGCAATACTCCTCGAAATTCAGGAGGAATTCTCTCTCAACGAAATAGGTCCCCGCTACTTCATCAATGAGCTGCCGGAATCGCTCCCTGCCAAGCAGCATCTCATAGCAGTGCTGGCCCTCTGCCTTAGATACTCGTCTTTGTTGGCAGAAATCATCGATTTCGGGAAAACACAATCCGTAGAGGCAGATGACCCGTTCGCCGGCTTGTTTTGCGGACGCAATTGCTTTCTCCAGACAATTCTGCAAATCTTGCGGCCTCAAATGGAGATGTGATGGCAAATATGTGAAGCACAGGCCAGGATATCTCGCCTCCAGCCTAAGACTGTCGAGAGCCGGTTTGAAGACTGCACAGGCTATGATGCGCGTGATTCTTGTTGCCCTGTCAGACATCACCCTATCAGGCATTCTGTATACCAGGATTAGTCCTCGCTATCTCAGCAATCAGATCTAGGTCAAGGATGCCTTCTGCATTCTCTGTGAGGATACTCTGGACCATATCACTGGCACGGCTTAACATGTCCGGCCGACCTCCTTCTTCCCAGACATCGAAGTTACAGCGCACACTTAGGTCGGGGTAAAAGAACTCGTTCATCATATGCTCGACGGTATGATCTTCCATCACATAGTTTCCGCCCGGACCGACTTTCTCGATTGCGTCGAAACCCAATGTCTCTTCGGTAACCCTGATACCCGCCAATAACCTGTGAACCGTGCCAATAATTTCATTATCGATGGCATATTGCTCGTAGGAAATGGAGTTTCCCGAATCCAGTATTCCCGCCGCCAGACGGATGCAGTCTGCTCCAGCCATAGCCACCGCCAGAAGAGACATGGTTTTCTCCATGCCCGCCTGTATGTCAGGCCTCTTGGCTTCGGTAAGGCCTCCCGAGGCGTAAACAGGCAGATTGTAGCGTTTTGCCAGTTGGACTGCGGCACTATTCATCATTGCCGCCTCCACCGAGCCTGCGGCCAATTCCATTCTCCGCAAATCCATGGTCATGGGCACCGCGCTATACAGTACTTTGGCTCCCGGACTGAGTACCTGGGCTATGGCCACTCCGGCCAGCGCTTCGGCATGCAGCTGCGCAATCGTACCGGCCAGGCTGGCCGGTGAAGTAGCTCCGGCGATAGGTGCCGGCGCGCAGATAGCAGGAATACCTTGTGTGACACAAAAATTGAGAACTTCTAATGTGTTCAGCTCGATGGTAAGCGGGCTTATCGGGTTGGTGATTACGGAAACAAAGGGCTTCTCTCTAAATCTACCCTCTCCTCCAGCAACCAGGCTGGCCAGTCTCCACATCTGCCTGACGCCCTTCAGGTTGTCACAGCCTCCCATCACATGCTTGGTTGTATGGTTGAATGCCTGATAGAAATCGTTCCAATGGTAGTTTTGCGCTGGCAAATCATGAACCTGGCAGGCGATCACGTAGAAACGAATTTGGTCCAGATGTTGCACCAGAGTAGCGGTGTTCGCCACATCCCTGAGCATGGTCAGACGGTAACCACCCGTTCTCATATCGAGGATACGGAAGACCCGCCCCCCGTTGGCGAAGTGAACTCTGCCTTTCCCTAAGTCCAGGTCATTCTTGCCATCTCGGGAATAGAGGGTAAAGCGAGAAGGAGCATGACCCAGGACCTCGTCAAGCCAGTCCCCGCTGAATCGTGCAATCTGTTGGTCATAATCGACCCGAGCTCCTGCCTTCTTCAACGCCCCCAGAAAATTGCTGTCCCTGATTCTGATGCCGATGCGCTCCAGGATCCGCCGTCCTGTCTGGTTGATCTCTTCCACATCCGCAGGCGCCAGTGGTTTGTAGTAAGGCGGTCGCACTCGCATCGTCGAACTCCTCCTCATTTTGCCCGAACGATTTCCTCAATTCTCTCGAGGACTTCTGGTGGCTTGGCCACCACTTTGTGTCCCGAAACTATCCTTCTTGCCTCTGCGTTGCAGCGTTGATAGAGATCCATGGCCCCCGCTTGTTTCCACGAATCGTACCGTGAGCGGTCCAGAAGCCTTGGCAGGAACTGGGCCTCCATGAAGTGCTCAAATGTGTGGTCATCCATGAGGAAAATAGAACCGGGACCACCGGTCGCTACTCTTTGTATTGCTTTGAGTGCCAATGTTGCCTCATTCACCGGAATACCCCGGGTGAAGAAGCGACTCATTGCCACCAGCTCGTCGGCCATGGTCACCATCTCAAGCGAAGAAGTGCTCCCGTATTCGAGGAAACCCACATCGTGAATCACGTTAGCTCCAGAGAGCATTCCGGTGATGATGGAAAGCATGGCTTCGGCTCCGGCCTGGGCGTCCATTACCTTGGCATCCGAAGCGCCGGCAAATGCCCAGATGGGAAGGCCGTAGATTTCATCACGCATGTCGGCAAGTGCTGCCTGGGTGAGACTCCATTCGGGGCCACCGTATGATACAATGGTCGACTTCATATCAAGAACACTGACGTTGGGGCCAAACAAGAAGGGGGCACCTTTGCCAGCTAGCTGGTGTACGGCCAGCCCGACCAGGTTTTCTGCAATTCCCATCGCCAGGGCCCCGGCAAGGGTAACCGGTGCTCCTCCACCGGCATTGGAACCAGAGGGAAGACATATGGGTATCTTATGCTCAGCACAGAAGATGAGTTTCTCCATGACGTTTTGCGGAAAGCGTAACGGACTAATGGCCTCCGAGTAATTTAGCAAAAACGGCTTCTGCTGCAGCTTTTCTTCACCTGACGCTACCTGGCAGGCAATTTCGTATATCCTGGCAATGTCTTCGCCGCGGTCGGCAATGAATACAATCGGTTTGCTGGTGTTCTTGACCATCTCGGCAAAAACGTGCACATATATTTCTTCGATGGGGACGTCTTCCGGGTTGCCCATAGACATGGCAAACGCCATGTTCTCCAGTGCGTCCACCAGCCGGGCAAAATTGGCGACGTCCTTCAAGACTGTCCGACGACGCTGGCCGGTGTCGAGGTCCAGGGTAAATGTGGCGTCGGACCCGGTACCGTAGAATGAATTGCCGTTGGCCAGACACATCGCTTCACTACCATGCTGGTCATAGAGGTCGATTTGCCGGGGGGCCGATTTCATGGCTTCTTCGACTGCGTCGGCAGGGAGCTTGACCCAGTTATCATCACTGACCTTGCCCCCAGCGTCAACGAGCATTCTCAGTGCCCCGGGATGCTCCATCTTGAAGCCAGTCTTTTCCAGAATCTCTAATGCGGCTGCGTGGATTGCCCACGCCTGCTCGCGGTTCAGGACTTTCAGCCGGGGTTGAAAGGTGGTCGTTTCCCATGGTTTCATGCCGAACTCCTTGGATTTTGCTCAGGAAATGCCCAGTAGCTCCTTGGCTTTGGTTACGGCCGAACCGGCGTCGGATGCGTAAGAGTCGGCCCCAATTTTCTGGGCATACTTCTCTGTAACCGGGGCCCCTCCGATTATTATCTTAACCTTCTTCCTGATTCCAGCTGCCCGTAGGGCCTCAACCGTATCGGCCATAGCTGGCATGGTGGTGGAAAGCAGCGCTGACATACCCAAGATGTCCGGTCTCACTTCTCTTGTTTTTTCCACGAAATACTCCGGAGGAACATCTACCCCCAGGTCTACGATGGTGAATCCGGCACCCTCCATCATCATGGCAACCAGGTTCTTGCCGATATCATGCAAATCGCCCCTGACCGTGCCCATCAACACCTTTCCCTTGGAGACAACATCGCCTTCTCGAAAGTATGGCTTGAGC
>JBKHJJ010000062.1:0-8136 GCA_046538185.1 Dehalococcoidia bacterium | reverse complement strand
CTTTCTAGGGAGTCATAAGCGATAAACGCAGCGATTCCTAGGTCGGTCGATAGACAGCGAAATCTATCGTTCAGAGTGTAGAATTGTCCTTCCTTCTACTATTCAATTGTTGAAGGTGGCTGCTTCATGGTGTGGCTGTGGCAGGTGAGTGTCCTGAAGGGTATCCGATTTTCTGGGTTATGGACTTAATATTGAGTGGTACTCTGAGGGCAGGCACCCAGATGCCGGCGTAGTGTGTTGCTCGGCGCGCATACTAGGGTCGTGCCCAAGAGAAAAGCTTGCCCCCTGATCTCTCTGTATCAATGGTCGCACCGTTGATATTTCGTGGCGAAACCGGAAGGAAATTGAAAATTCTCTGGCCCGCATTGTTGACTTGCGCAAACTGATTGATTAGGATTATAAAGGTAGAATGGACACGGCTAAGGAGGGATAGCATGATAGAGATGACGATTGACAGCATCCGAGTTAGTCTGATGAACTATCAGAGGGTGGTGATTCTGAAAGAGAAGGAAAGCAATCGGTATCTCCCCATCTGGATCGGCCCCGCCGAAGCGGACGCCATTGCCGTGAAGCTACAGAATGTTGAATTGTCTCGCCCTCTGACGCATGACCTGCTGCAATCCGTCATCACTACCCTGGGAGCTTCAGTTGACTATATCGTCGTAAATGGACTTAAGGATGACACTTTCTATGCCAACCTGGCCCTCAGCGTTGACGGCATGAAATTGGATGTTGATTCCCGACCAAGCGATGCATTAGCTTTGGCAGTGAGGGTAGGGGCACCGATATACGCTGAGGAATCGGTGTTGGAAAAGGCCGGCATTGTACTTGAAGAGGAAGTGGGCAAACGTGTTTCGGAGGACAGAGTCGACGAACAAGAGCTGAAAGGGCTATCGGCATACCAGGATTTTATCAATACGCTCGATCTAGAAGACTTCAAGAAGCGTCATTCCTGAGGACCTGTTCAGGAATGACTATGATTTCCCTACGAGTGCTCCGGCTTTCTGCTTCTCGGGTTCCGGCAGTCTTACTTTACGCTGACAGGCCACACATTTGGCCCAGCCGTCTTTGTATTGTACCAGGAGCTTGCCGCAACCGGGGCAGGGCTCAGCTATCGGCCTGCGATTTACGGCGAATTGACACCGGGGGAAGTTGCTGCAGCCATAGAATACCTTTTTCTTCTTGCTGACTTTTTCCACAAGCTCGCCGCCGCACTCGGGACAGCGAACGCCGGTTTTGACCACGTAGGGCATCGTTGTCTTGCAGCTGGGGTAGCCGCTGCAGGCGAGGAACTTACCGAAACGGCCAACCTTTATGACCATGGGGCGGCCACAATTGGGGCAAGTCTCCCCGGATGCCCGGCTCATGTCAACCTTTTCTACATTCTTCCAAGCTTTGTCCACCATATCCTGAAAAGGAGGGTAAAACTTCTGCAACTCAGCTAGCCATTCACGTTTGCCCTGGGCTATTCTATCCAGCTGCTCTTCCATTTGAGCTGTGAAGCCGACGTCGATTATTCCAGCGAAGTGCTGCGTCAAGATCCTGTTGACAATTGTCCCCAGTTCTGTAGGGCGAAATATACCGTCGGCTTTGTTGACGTAGTCTCTCTCCTGGATGGTGGACAGGATCGGTGCATACGTGCTAGGCCGTCCGATTCCTTTCTGCTCCAGTGCCTTGATCAGTGTGGCCTCGGTATAGCGGGGTGGTGGCTGGGTGAAACACTGTTCGGGAAACGTTGTCAGGTGAGTTAATCTGCCCGCAACCTTCAACCGGGGCAAAGAAACAGAGCTTTCTCCCGGTGCATCGTCATCCCTGCCTTCGCTGTATACAGCCATGAAACCAGGAAATTTGAGCATAGAGCTACCTGCTTTCAGTAGATATCCCTGCTTTTGGTGAGGTTGTTTCCCGGCTTTGCTGGCTTCTATCTCCACGCTGGTCGTCTCGTACGACGCTACTGACATTTGACTGGCGATCATGCGTTTCCAGATAAGGTCATAGAGCTTTAGTTGAGCTGGATTAAGAAATTGGCTGAGCTGGTCCGGTTGGCGGTAAATCCTGGTGGGCCGAATTGCCTCATGAGCCTCTTGGGCCCACTTCGCTTTCCTGACAAAGCTGCGCGGCTTCGGCGGGAGGAATTTGGCTCCATATTTCTCGCGGATGAACTGCCTTGCCTCGGTGATAGCGGAGTCGGCTACACGGGTAGAATCGGTGCGCATATAGGTGATAAGCCCGACCGAGCCTTCTCTGCCCAGGGGCAGGCCTTCGTAAAGTTGCTGAGCTATAGCCATCGTTCGTCCAGCAGGGAAGTGCAGCTTTCGCCAGGCCTCCTGCTGCAGGGTGCTGGTAATAAAAGGCGGCGCTGGTTGGCGAGTCACGTGCTTGGTCTCTACTGATTTAACTACGTATTGGGCTCCTTCAAGGTCAGCGATGACCCTGTCTGCTTCATCCTTGCTGCCAATACTCAGCTTGGTGCCATCGGCCAGGGCAAACAGTCTGGCTCTGAAAGTCGCCTCTTTTTCCTCGACCGGAGCCAGCTCGACTTCG
This sequence comes from Dehalococcoidia bacterium, assembly GCA_046538185.1. Taxonomy (GTDB): domain Bacteria; phylum Chloroflexota; class Dehalococcoidia; order GIF9; family AB-539-J10; genus RBG-13-51-36. The sequence goes on along the minus strand of JBKHJJ010000062.1, from coordinate 5,592 downwards.
ATAGTCCAATACTCCTGCGAAACGAAGTTTTGAATCTCTTGCTCGCGGTCAACGATCATTCTTACAGCCACTGACTGAACCCTGCCTGCGGAAAGCCCCCTTTGCACTTTTCTCCACAACAGCGGGCTCAGCTTGTAGCCCACAAGTCTATCCAGAATGCGCCGCGCTTGCTGGGCATTCACCAGGTTCATGTCGATAGAGCGGGGGCTTTGGAATGCGGCCGCAACTGCATCCTTGCTTATTTCCTGAAAAACTACGCGATGGATGGGTATCTTGTCCCTGTCCAGTTTAGCTGCTTCTACCAGATGCCAGGAAATTGCCTCTCCCTCCCGGTCAGGATCGGTGGCCAGATAAACGGAACCAGCCTTGCTAGCTTCCTTCTTGATTTCCCCAACCACTTTCTTCTTCTGCGCTGGAATGACGTACCTGGGAATAAAACCATCGTCTATATCCACTCCCAGGCTAGCCCTGGGCAAATCACGCACATGCCCCAGGGACGCTTTGATGGTATAGCCCCGACCAAGAATCCTGTTCAGGGTCCTTGCTTTGGCTGGAGATTCGACAATGACCAGTCTATCTGCCATAACTTATCCCGCTTCAGTTTCTTCGAGCAAGGACGTAGTTCATATTTCCCACCTGTCTGGCTATGCCCCTCAACTCCAGCATGGCCAGAGTGCTACTCACTTCCGGCATAGTCAGACCACTACGCCGGCAAATTTCGTCTATATGATTGGGTTCCGATCCCAGTTGCCCCAGTATAGCAGCTTCAATGTCGTTGGCCGGCGAGAACTCTCTCATCTCTGCTTGCTCGACTATGAGGGTCAGGTTCAATTCCTGGAGTATATCGGTGTGACTGCAAACCAACTTGGCTCCTTCTTGAATAAGGCGGTTAGTCCCCTGGCTGACCGGGGAGAGAATGCTGCCCGGGACAGCGAAGACCTCTCGATTCTGTTCTATGGCCTGATGGGCCGTGATCAAAGCACCACTCCTTTCTCCAGCTTCCACCACCAGTACTCCCAGGCTCAAGCCGCTCATAATACGATTTCGAAGTGGGAAACTCTCGGGCTTAGGCTTCACCCCCAGGGGATGCTCACTCAGTAACGCACCGTGCTCCACGATGGCTTCAGCCAGTCTGGCATTTTCCCTCGGATAGATGATATCCAGCCCGGAGGCAAACACAGCTATGGTTTTACCTCCGGCATCCAGGGCAGCCCGATGAGCCACAGAGTCAATTCCGCGGGCCAGCCCGCTGACGATAGTGATTTTGCTGTGGACCAGATCGGTCACAATATCCTCAGCAACCTGCCTTCCGTAGATGGTGGGACGGCGGGTCCCGACCACAGCCAGGCAAGGCGCGTCCTGGGCCGGAAGATTGCCCTTTACATAAAGTACTGGCGGGTAATCATAGATCTCTTTAAGTCTGGAAGGATAAGATGGGTCCTCACAGACAACCACCTTTACCCCATGCCGCTCCAGTTTTTCCATCTCATCATCTAGCGACATCCTTGACCGTACGGTCAGCAGGGCATCTACACTCCGAGAATCCAGTCCCCCCTGCTTCAGCCGACCCTCGGAAGCTTTCCACGCATCCTGGAGACTGCCAAAGAACTCCTGTAGTCTGGAGATGCGTACCCGGCCAACACCGGCTATGCTGGAAAAAGCCACCCAGTACTTAAGTTCGTCAGGAGTTACCATATTGAACCTGTCTGGATTTTAGCACAGGTAGAAGATGCACGGAAGGATGTATATTGACATTAGGCAGGGGCCATGCTACGCTAAAGTAAACAAAGGCTGGCTCGATGAGGGATCCTGTGATTATCATTCCGGGTGATGGGGAAGGCTGTGCAGATGCCAACCTGTCCGGGGCGATTTTGATATGGAGAGCACAGTACTAAGCAGACTTGACGGGAAAAGGAGGTAAGAAATGGGCACAACTGACCCCTTACCAGTTACGATAGTTGACATTAATCTGGCCACAATGGTGTTGATCCTGGGTGTCTTTTTCATCATTGTGGGCATAATAATAGCTGGCGTGGTCTATAGAGAGTCGCGCGAGTGGAGGAAATTGATAATACCCATGTTCGACAGGGACCCTGCTGAGACGATGCCGGGGTCGGTCGGGGAACGCGGTGGGTTAACGCCACGAATGTCGGCCTTTGGAAGGGAGATATTTGGCCGAGTCTTCGCTCACATGGATGTCGCCGGTTTGCTGGGCGGCGCCGCTGTCGTTGTCCTTGGCTTACTCGTACTCTTGATCGGACTTACTATTGGAAGCCCCTAGCTCAAAGCACCTCATTACGGCGTTCAACCAGTAGATACTTGCCGAGCCCTCCTTACTCATACAGGCTCGTCCCTTACTAAGCAGCCCCGCTACCGTCGTTCTGTGCGTATCCGTACTGTTGATACGACTTCTTCTCGACGTTTAGCCCTTTGTCTAGAGTGCGTCTAACGCCCTTAGTAGGCCACCAGGACCAAATGGCGTAGATTATGGCGCTGAAGAAGCGAGCCATCAGCCGCAAAATGAAAAGACCAAACCCTATAACCCATGATATTGGTGGATTGTATATGATCCAGCTTATGATCCGACCGATGAACCGACTAATCAGAAGCAGGACAACTGCTATGCTTCTGAGGGGCGGATTGTATAGAGCCCAGGCTACCCCCGCGGAAATGCCCCTCAGATAGAACAGGAGAGTTGCTACCAGCCAGCGCAGAGGAGGATGGGAGAGGAACCAGACTACACCCAGGGGAATTCCTACCAGAATCCTCCAGAACAATGCGAAAATGCGAAACAGAAGGTCCCAGAAGAGGTTTCTTGAGATGGGCCAGGTGTATCGCCATATTCTCACCAGCCATACCACCAGCCCCAGCAAGAGGAGGAAAAGGAACAGTAGCCCGAAAATCAACACCGTGGCGGGCAACTCGATTCCCAATAATGTGATAGTTGGAGCACCGAGCAGATAACCCAGGCCGATACCTGCCGCCGTCAACACAAGGGCAAGAAAGATAATGTTTGCGACCTGAGCCGACCATCTTCCCATCCGCACCAGCCAGGGATAGATAATGCGCCAGACAAGAAGAAGAATTAACGGTATCGCCGCCAAAGAGGCCAGAGCTAGCGGGACCATCCCGACGGCAAGGAAAAAAGATATCAGTGCACCGAAGTACATGATAACCATGACTAGCAAAAAGAGCATCAAGCAACTCATACTGTTCTGGTCTCCTTAGTGCATCGACAACAATCTATCTTGCTCTTTTTCATTGCATTTCGGATGTGGCCCAACTCAGCCTCAGGAGAATATCAGTATCATGAAAGTCAAAAAGCTTGTGGAAACGATCATCATAGTACCCATGAATGCACCCATCGCTAACGTCAAGCCTGCTGAGAACATACCCACAAGTACGGTCATGGCCATGGAGAAAAACGCCAGTGGTAAGACCAATAGAACACTTATCATGTTACCTTCCTCTCCTTAATACACCGAGGAAGACTCGCTTTGCCGTTCTCGAAGGACCTCAGAAGAAGTCGCGTGGACATACCCAAGTAGTTCTCCCCCAACATAACAGCCTTCCCGGCTGCAAGCGTCGCTGCAGCACTGGGAGAAAATCTTAACGACTTGTGCCTATTCTGTTACCTTGAACTTCGTGCCTCGGTAGGCCACGACCATCAGCGCAACCAGCACTACAAGTCCCACTACTACCCATACCAATGTTGGAATCGGGGACACCCTGAACTCTATAGAATCCGACCATGGCCCTTCGTTGCCGTAGTCATCTACTATCTTAACGCGCCAGTAGTAGGTCCCCTTGGGTAAAGCCTCTTGCTCAGTCAGAGGATAGCTGCTTCCCTCAATACCTGACTTAGACCAGATATTATCGGAATCGGGAGTTGTGCTGATGTCCAGAGTGTATGTATAACCGGTGCTACCCGTCACCCCTTGCCATTGGAAAGTCACTTCCCCCGAGCGCAAGGTGCTGCCCTCGGGGGAGATGGGTATGGGAGTTGTAGATAGAGTCTTCTCCGTTACCGTGAACTCAGCCGAGGCGGTACCTTCTCCTTCGTCAGTCACTACCAGCGTCCGTATGCCCTGAGTAGTGCCTTTTGGCACCCGGAAGCTAACGACAACATTGCCGTTGGACTGCGTGACCATATCACCTGATGCTGCAATGCCGCCAATAGTAACGGCTAAATCTTCACTGCCGCCGAAACCACTGCCGGTGAGGCTAACCGAATCGCCGGGGGCTCCTTCGGACGGACTGACATCTTCTATTCTGGCTTTAGTGTTCAACGTGGTCTCAACAACAGGCGTTATGTCGCCCGAGGCTGAGACGGTATGGCTGCCGTAGGTGCTGGCCTGCAGTTCGAAGGAAGATACCCATGTACCATCTCCCTCAGCGGTGATACCTGTAGCAACGACTGTGCCCCCAAAGCTAACCTTGATACCCGTTTCATCAGGTTCGAAACCGCCCCCGGTAACGGTGATCGTATCGCCTACATATGCTGAACCGGGCTCAACCAGTATTCCGGGGCTCACCGTGAACTCAACATCGGGTACGTCACGAGCCCTGGTCGTTCTTCCCGACGCATCAATGCTATAGGTGCCGGCCTGCAAGGTAGGAACTCGGATGATGGCACTCCAGGAGCCGTTCTCATCGACGTTGGGATATGTGCTGGGCTTCACGGCCTCCCCATCGAAGGTAACCTCGACATCATCTTCTTCATTGGCAAACCCCGTGCCTTCTACCTCAATCGTCTGCCCCACCTTTCCAGAATTCGGCGCTGCGATTTCGGGGGTCACCTTGAAATACTTGCTCACCCAGCCTACCCATACGGTACCTTCCTTAGCTTCCACATCGAAGGTGTAACCGCCAGCTGGCGTCGGCGGGATCGTAAGAGACACCTCCCAGCTGCCTTTGGCGTCAGCGTCGTCCGTCTCCTCTTCGTCCAAGAAGCTGACGCGCACATCCTGAGAAGCACCAAAGCCGTAGCCGTTGAGAGTTACCTCTGTGCCCACGGGCCCTTCATCGTTATCAATCTTGACCGAGGGGTTAACTTCAAACTCGGCGCTTGCCTTCTCGGCAAAGGTGTTGTCCACCAGATAGACTGTGTGGATTCCCTTCTTAGCCTCGGGCATGTAGAAGGTCAAAGTGCGGCTTGCCGCCCCGGTCGTTGTGAATGTCCCCACCACATTATCTGCTGTGCGAGAATCCCAGCAAATATGATAGGTACCGCCCGCTGCAACAATGGCGGTTACTCCAATCACCTCGCCACAGAGGCCTACGTCGATCAGTTCGCCACAGACCCCACAGGCGTGGTCGAGTGTAATAGAATAGTCGGTCACGGCTTCTGTTGTGAATTGATAATAGCTGCCGCCATTATCATCAATAGAAGTCCCGGAAACATCGGTAGACTCAACCTGGAAGTAGTAGGTCGTGTCCGGGGTCAACCCCGTGAGGTATATGAAATGGGTCGTAACGTCGCTGCTATCGGATTCCACCTGGGTTGGTGGGGTGGTCGTGCCGTAGCGCACCACACTGTCGCTGGTAGTATTGGTAGTCCAGTAGATGGCGGCGGTAGTGGAAGTATAGTCG
>JBKHJJ010000061.1:0-8155 GCA_046538185.1 Dehalococcoidia bacterium | reverse complement strand
CGGTGATGCTTGATGCTTCTGCACTAAGCTAACTCGTGACATGGTTTTCCTCCGTCAATGAATTCGGTGTGCACCGCCTTGAGTGACAGGCAGCCTGACAATATGCAGGAACCGCGCCACAGCAATGCAGGGCAGGTGTGCTACCAGTACAGATCAGTCATAGCCGGATACAATTCCAGCATGAAACCAGAGCACGCCCTCTCAACTTATCAAGCCAGCGCCTGACCGAGAAAAAGCGGCCAGACTACTATGGCAAGTATGATCTTCCACCAAACGAGACCGACATAACCGACTGTAAACAGCCAGCCAATGAACCAAATAGGGCCTACCAGAGTCGGGGAGGGGCGGTGGTACCAATGTTTTCTTTCTTCTGCCATGTTTCTCTCCTCTTGCACGATAGTCTACTCCGGACTTGATGGTCTCTCCTGCAATACCTCAGTCATAACTTCGATGGACAGCAAAATCACCACACGCTGTCGTTCACAGCGGCGATCGCTCCTGCAGGAGCCAAGTCACCGTACCAGTTGAATACAAAATGCAGCAGTGACCACAGCACAACTATAGATATCATCACTCCTCGTTCCCAGCCCAGAATGCTCCTCTTCACCATTGGATGCTTAACCATAAGGACAACCGTCGCTCGCGAGTAATTAGACCATTTTCTCCACGTCTAGGCAAGTTCCACAGTATCCTTGTACTGGGGGACCCGTACAGTCCAGCCGGTCCTCTCGTTCAGGAACTTTGCAAAACTAACGGCTGCCTTTTCTTCTCCGTGGGTGATAAATACGCAGCGCGGGGGGACACGTATATCAGACAGCCATGTTAGCAGCCCATCACGGTCGGCGTGGGCTGAAAACCCATCGATCTTTTCAATGTGTGCTTTTACCGGATGCATCCGCCCTAGAAGGCGGAATTCCCTGGCACCGTCCAACAATATTCTGCCCGGCGTTCCCTCCGCCTGATAGCCAACAAATAGTATAGTGCTTTCTTCCCGCGTAATGTTGTGGACAATATGGTGCTTCACACGGCCGCCCGTTACCATACCGCTGCCGGCTATGATGATACTGCTTCCTCTAATGTTATTGATGGCTTTGGATTCTTCCACTGTCTGTACCAGCCTCAGGTTCTCAAAACTGAAAGGGGAATTGCCCTGGCGCAGGCGTTTCATCATTTCTTCGTCATACAGATCCGCATGACGTTTGAATACTTCGGTTATTCTTATCGCCATAGGGCTATCCAGAAAGACAACCAGGGGCGGGATTTCTTTCCGCAGGAACAACTCGTTCAGGTGGTACAGTACTTCCTGAGATCGCTCCAAAGCGAAGCTGGGAATAACGATGTTGCCTCCGCCGCTCACTGTCCTGTTGATACAATCCCTTAGTTGTTTTTGGATGTCGATGCTCTTGTGTTCTTCGTGCGTACGGTCGCCATAAGTTGACTCTATAATAATATACTCGGCTTCGTCAAAAATGGTTGGGTCGTTTATTATGGGCCGGTCAGGCTCGCCAATATCACCGGAGAAAATCAGCCTGTGGTTCTCGCTATCCTGCTTGATATTTACGTTTATGACTGCAGCCCCGAACACATGACCAGCCTCGTAGTAACAGCCTTCAACGCTGCTGCCAATACTGCAACAAGCCAGATATTCCACGGCGCAGAAATGTGGTGTAACCGCTTCGGCATCCTCTGTGTTATAGAGAGGCAATTCAGGATAAGGACCACACCGCCCTTCCTTTCTATGACGCTTTGCCTTGAATATAGCGTCTTCCTCCTGCAGATGCGCAGAATCAAGAAGGATAATCTGGGCTATATCAGCAGTCGCCTGCGTGCAGTATATCTTACCTTTGTAACCATCGCGCACCAGCTTGGGCAGAAGTCCACAATGATCGAGGTGTGCATGAGTCAGAAAAACGGCGTCAATTGACCCGGGGTCAAACGGAAATGGCTGCCAGTTTCTGCCCTGATATCTACGCTCCTGATAGAGCCCGCAGTCTATAAGCACCCGGGTGTCCTGAGTTTCCAACAGGTAGCAGGAACCCGTTACATTCTTCGCCGCACCCAGAAATGTCAGATTACCCAGCATAAATGCTACTGCTGCTCCTTAATAGTTCCTCGCAGCCTCCTGTGCGCTGGCCATAATTTCCTCGTCGGATAACCCGTACGATTTTATTGCAAAAGAGCTTACCACCTTGCCCTGGCTTTTCTCTATCTTGGCCGTTATGTTTGCCAGGGCTTTCTCTGAATTGTCACCACCCATTATGAAGAATGGAACAACATGCCGACCCTCAAAATTGGTCTGGTAGATAAATGAATTGATCGCCGGTACGGGTCTTGAGGCCCAGATTGGAGAACCGATGAATATCCTCTCATACTGTTTCACGTCCACATCTACAGGCCTTATTTGGGTCCCCCTGTTGGTCATAGCCCCGAAGCCGCCGATCAAATAGAGCAGGGGCCCCAGCTTTCTGGGTTTCTTCTCTTTAATCTCCACTAGCGTTGCATCCAGGGCCCCGGCGATTACCTGAGGTACCAGTTTCGTTCTGCCTGTCAAAGAATAGTAGACTACCAGCGATTTAATACGGTCTCCAGAATACTTGTTCACTGAATTATACCTCATATCGGTGAGTGGTAATGATGCAATGACGAATCACTAGCGTCATACGCCATGTACAGGCTGATGCATCAACCAGAGTACAACCAGGTCAGTAAGGTCTGAGGCTTAACGGTTATGGAATGCACGCACAGCCTTTACCCCTCCCCATCCTGATAGATCCCACGCCGCTCAAACTCTTCCCTCACATAATCCAAGCCTAGGTCACTCAAGGTCTCTCTGTGGGGGATCCCTTCATTGTTCCATCCCCTGAACCTGTAGTACTCATCCTGGAGCTCGGCTTCAAACTCAGGGAACCTCTTCCTCCAGTGGTCTTCCGGTGGACGTTCGTCCTTTCTTCTCAACCCTCTTCTTACGTTGATGGATCGGATCAGAATCCTGTTCCTCCTGGCCATCTGCCATAACCCGCCTTCATCGAGATTAATTCCGGTCGCCGCCGAGATCAGACGTGGTAAATTGTGTATATGGTAAGGGGGCTTGTAGGCGAACGACGATAGGCCGGTACAGATTCCCGTACCATCGTCAATGTAATGCATCGTCTCCTGCCACTCGACAAGCTCACAGATCAAGTCAACGGACGGCCAGAACGGGAGTTTCTTGTCTCCATCTCCCCACTCCAGGATGAATTGTCTGAACTCCTCTTCCTTGCCAGTCGGAATCTGGACCCAGTCCTCAACGAATTCCTCCCTCAGCTCTTTAGTGGGAAAGGGCCCCTGGGGTATCTGGCCTTCAATCTGCGTCACGTTTATCTTCTCGCCTGTGGACCACATCAGATAGTAAATGGGGTTCACCGTCCCCAGTTTTATGGGGATCTGCTCCAGTTTCTTAATAGTATTGTGGTCGTACGCTTCAGCCCCCTTGCCAATTTGACGGGCCGCCTGATACACCCCATTGGCCAGGACGTCCCCAATCCCTTCACGCCGAGCGATCCTGTCGAGAAGCCAGAAAAACCTTCCTTCGATATCGGGCGGCATTCCTGACATATCTTCGTCGGTCAAAATGCCCACTTCGTAAAGCTCAAGAGCGAAAGCCATTACCTGAGGGGTGGAGTATGCGTCCACTCCATATTCCTGGGCCACGCCTGCAATTCTGAAACCGAAATCCAGGTCTGAGAAGGCTGCCATCGTATAGGTAAGTTTAGAGAAGCATTTCATCATGTATCTTTTCAGCTTCGGATGGACGATTATCGCTCCGCACTTGAGGGGACAGTTGTAGCAGCTTATCAGTCGCTCCACCGCTTGACTCTGTATCTTCTCCCATTTCTTCCTTGTCTGGCCGTTCCAAAAGTCTTTTCTTCTGACACGTGCATTCCCCCAGGCAAAATTGGTGGTATGCCATTCCTCATTGGTTATCGCCATTTCCTGTGGAGCTCCGAGCGTGGCGTGAATGGGCATCACTCCCTGAATTGGATTGTCCAGTCGGTGCTGGACAAACTTCAGCACTTCCTGGCAAAGCTCCATGAATTCGTCCGGTCGGGCAATATTGAGATCCAGCGTTCCGCGTACGGCTATCGCCTTAAGGTTCTTGTCTCCCATGACCGCCCCTATTCCTCCGCGGCTGGCACTGGACCTCCCGTGCTCAATGGAAGCAAAATACACTCTGTTTTCGCCGGCCAGGCCGATGGAGACCACCTGGGCTTTCGGCTGCTTCAACTCTTGCTTGATGATCTCGGCGGTCTCACCAGCCCCTTTACCCTGCAGGTGAGAGGCATCGCGTATCTCCACCTTACCATCGTTTATCCATAAATAGACCAGGTTTGGAGATTTGCCCCGGATAATCACTTTGTCATAGCCGGCGTGCTTCAGCTCCGGCGCGAAGAACCCGCCCATCATTGAAAACGCCATCAACGAAGTCTGGGGGGAAAAGGTAGAAACGACGGTACGGTTGGCACCCGGGGCAGGGGTGCCCGCCAGGAGTCCGGTGCCGAATATCAGCAGGTTGTCGGGAGAAAAGGGATCGACCTCGGGAGGGACCCGGTCCCACAGTATCCGGGCATTGGTGCCCAGACCCCCCATGTGAAGTTCAGTCAGTCGCGGGTCGCTTTCTTCCCTCTCGATACTTCCGTGGGAGAGATCAATCTCGAGGTTAACTCCCGTTTCTGAGTACCTCGTTTTTCAATACCTCCTGACGCATTACTATTTGCTGCGAACAACTCCCGCTGCCCGACAGATTCCTTAAGCAAATGCCGGTCACAGTCCATCGCCTGTGTCCGGCATTCCGATGACCACGGTCATCTGTAACAAACATTACTGACATGTCACAACCGTTAACTGGCTCGAACAGACCCTATGCTTAATCCGAGACCACTAATTATGTCTTCTTCCTGACGTTGCACAGCAGGGCTTTCAGACCCGGATATCCGATAATGGGGTCGGCCGGATCCTGACTGGTGAGAACATTTGCATTAGCTTCGTCCCAACCGTGAGGAATCGCGACCACGTCGGGCAAAATATCGTCTGTCACTCTTGCCTTAATATCAATGCTGCCCCTCTTTGTGCTCAGGGTTACCATGTCTCCATCGCGGATGCCATACCCCGCAGCCGTCTGAGGGTGAATGTCCGCGAGGGGCTCAGGTGCATCCCGGCGCAGCCTCGGTATGTTGCGGTGTTGCGAGTGACAGAACTGCACTATTCTAGCGCCCGTCGTCAGGATCAGGGGATAATCCGGGTCCGGAGTAGCCACCGGGCTTTCCAGCGGCTCTCTGAAGGTGGGCATGGGGTCATATCCCTGTTCGGCCAGAGCCTCCGAGTACAATTCCACCTTCCCCGACGGGGTACGGAAACCGTCCTTTTTGTATTCCTTCTCCGTGTACCTCGTCCTCGAGTAGAGAATCCCCTGGGGAACTTCTTCCGTCAGCCTTTTCACCGTAAATCCCGAAGGCTCCAGAATGTGGTCAAAGGCCGCCTCCGGGTCCTTCCACGGGAAATACTGCTCATAGCCCAGCCTTCGGGCGAGCTCGAACCAGAACTTCAGGTCGGGCCAGGCTTCTTCGTATTCAATCACCTTCTTTCGCAGCATAACATAGGGGTAGCCCCATAGACTGTAGTAGTCGCTGAGCTCTGTCCTTTCCAGAAAGGTAGCTGCCGGAAGGACTATGTCCGCCATTTGTGCTGTCTGACTCATGAACTGGTCCATCACCACCAGGAAGTCCAGTTTGCCCAGGGCCCGGGCGACCTTCTGGGAGTCCGGCCAGGTACGCATGGGGTTGGAGCCGGCAATAATCATCACCTTTATCGGGTAGGGCTCGCCAGTCAGAAGGGTATCGCTGAGAAGCATGGCCTGCCCCTCACCAAACTCCCGGCCAAGTACGCTGTAGAAAACGGGAAACTCCCGCTGCCCTATTCCCCTTTCCTCGATTTTCCTCGGCATTTCCACGGGATTTTCGCGAAGTCTGGGACTTCGGATGAAACCGCCGGCGGTATCCAGGTTCCCTGTGATTGCCTGGAGAATGGCAACGCCCCTGCTATTCTGGATGCCAGTCGTATGCTGATCCAGGGTATTGGTTCCCTGGGCGATACATGCCGGCTTCGTAGTAGCATAAACACGGGCGGCTTCTTCCACCATTCTCGCCGGTATTCCGGTTATCTCTTCCACACGAGCGGGCGTGTAAGGTTTGACATGTTCGGCCAGCCTGTCAAAACCAAACGTCCATCCGTCAACAAATTCCTTGTCGTAGAGCCCTTCAGAGATAATAATATTTATCAGGCCCTCTATTAAGGCACAGTCGGTCCCGGGTCGAATTTGCAGGTGTATGTCCGCCTCCTTAGCCAGCCGAGTGCGCTTGGGGTCAACGACGATAAGCTTTGCACCCTTATCCCTACCTTTCTGAACAGCTTTACCTAGCATTGGATTAGAATTATCGGGGTTATGTCCCCAGATGACAATGCACCTGGAGTTCTCGGGATCGGCTACCCGAAACCTGCCGTAGGTCAATATGTAGGCGATTATCCGGCACCGATAGCACATGCTTTCCACTGAAAAGAAATTCGGGGAACCGAAAGCGTAGCAGAACCGCCGGATGAGGGCCGGTGTGGATGAACCCGAAAGCAGAATGGACATGCCAATGGCAGCGGCAAATGCTCTCACTCCATGGGTCTCTTTAACCCTGGTCATCTGGTCGGCTATTGTGTCTAAGGCTTCATCCCAGGAGATTCGCTGCCACTCACTGCCGTTTCTTTTCATCGGATACTTGAGTCGGTCCGGAGCATAGACGTACTCTATAGCCGCCTCTCCCTTCGGACAGAGGACACCTTCATTCAAGGGGTGTTCACGCATACCGTCCACTCGGACGATTCTGCCGTCCTCAACATATACGTTCATACCGCAGGAGAGATGGCATAGCTGGCACGAGGTTTTGACTACCTGGGTTCCTTCTTTCATCCTTCCTCCCTTCTTGCAGTCACTTGCACACCTAAAACGAAGGCAGATATTATTGACGGTGGCTCAAAGAGCCAACATTTCCAGGGATGCTTCTAGGACCGAATGCCTTTCGGGGTATATGATAGCCCATCCTTGGACCATATGTCATATTCTCCGCGCCTCGCCATGGCATTTCCACAACCGTTTATGACCCAACTAATAAGCAGCGCCTGTCGACTTTCTCCTACTCCTCTAGCATCGGCCTGCACAGCGAGAAGAAGCGCTCGGCCACTGGTTCAAGACTGACTCTGGCCAACTCTCACTTTGAAGGTGCACCGCCGAGAGGTTGGCATCTGGGGCAGAAGTAGGTGCCGCGATTCTGTATCGCCACCCGCTCGATGGTTGCACCACAAATGGGGCAGGGCTTACCCTTCCTATGAGCCACATTGAAATCAAAATGGGCTGTGCCCAGTTGGCCTTCAGGGCGGACAAAAGTGTCTACGCTGGCACCTTTGCTGCCGATGCCTGCACGAAGGACTTTACAGATGCAACTATGCAAAGCCTGCACCTCTTCAGGTGATAGGGAGTCTGCTTTTCTCAGAGGGTTGATCCCGGCGGCAAACAGGACTTCATCGGCGTACATATTGCCCAGTCCGGCGACGATGCGCTGGTCGAGAAGCGCAGCTTTTATGGGGATGCGATGCCGACCCAGTCTCTGTCCCAGAATGTCCGGGGTGAAGACTTCGTCCAGCGGCTCGGGGCCCAGTCTGCATACCACAGCGCTGGGATCATCCACCAGCCACAACAGGCCCAGCCGGCGCCGGTCGTTGAAGACAAGGCGGTGCCCGCTGGAAAGGTGGAAGACCGCCCGGGCATAGCGGTCAACTTCTTTGGGGTTTAGCAGCAAGCTGCCGGTCATCCTGAAATGCAGAATCAGTGTCTTACCGTTTGATAAGTGAAAAATGAGGTACTTTCCCCGGCGTTCCAGGCTTTCTACCTTCTGCCCGATTAGTCCGCGCCGGACTTCTTCAACGGAACCGCCGCAAACCAGCCTGGCATCGTGGATATGAACTTCAGTGAAACTCTGCCCCAACAACCAGGGCGCAAGCTCGTTTTTAATGGTCTCCACCTCAGGCAGCTCAGGCATGTCGAGGTAGTGTAGCAATACGGGACTGGTAACTCAAT
>JBKHJJ010000060.1:0-8185 GCA_046538185.1 Dehalococcoidia bacterium | reverse complement strand
GTGTGAGCCGATACTTGCGCGAGGTCGGAATGGACCTGGGAGCCGCAAACCGAAATCTCGGCGTGCCGCGAGAGTAGGCTTTGCCGCAGGGGCAGCGTTATCAAAGCCCAGGGTATCGCCAGGATGGGCCGTACCTGAAAAGAGATGGCCGAAAAAGGCCGAAAAAGGGTGGCACCGCGAAGCTAGAGCCTCTCGCCCCTTGGTGAGAGGCTTTTGTTTGGAGTAGCCAAGGTGATTATCTTAGAACGCAGGTGGTGGCCCCCCGGGGCCAGATAGCAAATCGAACATCGAACAAGCCGATCAAGATCCCAATCCGGGAAGGAGACTTGAGGTCTTGCTTGAGGAGAAGAAGTAATATACGAGCTATTTGATCCGAGATCGTTGCTCGGTAAGAAAATGAAAGGAGAGAAAATGGAACAAACTAAATTCGTGTTACCGGAAAAGGAAATGCCCACTCACTGGTACAACATTCAGGCCGATTTGCCCGAGCCTCTGCCACCGCTCCGGCATCCGGTAACTAAGGAGCCGACGCGTCTTCCCCCTCCCTTATTTCCCGAGGCTTTGAATGAACAGGAGTTCAGCAAAGAGAGATGGATTGAAATTCCTGAGGAAATTCAGGCCGTTTACCGCACATGGAGACCCACTGTGTTACATCGAGCGTTTCGCCTGGAGAAAGCCTTAGACACGCCGGCCAAGATTTTCTTCAAATACGAAGGAACGAGCCAGGCAGGGAGCCATAAGCCGAACACTGCCGTGGCCCAGGCGTACTACAATAAGAAAGAGGGCGTCAAGCGATTAACTACCGAGACTGGTGCGGGTCAGTGGGGTAGCGCCCTATCTATGGGCTGCATGTTCTTCGGGCTGGAACTTAAGGTCTATATGGTCAGGATTAGTTACAACCAGAAGCCCTATCGGCGTATGTTGATGGAGACCTGGGGAGCAAAGTGTGTGCCAAGCCCCAGCCAGGACACCGAGATCGGTAGAAAGATCCTCAAAGATGATCCTGATTGCCCGGGAAGCCTGGGCATCGCCATCAGCGAAGCAGTAGAGGAGGCGCTTACCCGCGATGATACCAAGTATTCCCTGGGTAGCGTCCTCAATCATGTCTTGCTGCATCAGACTATCATCGGGGAAGAGACCAGGAAACAGATGGAAATGGCAGATGCCTATCCTGATATTATTGTTGGGAACATCGGCGGTGGCTCAAACTTCGGCGGGCAATTTTTGCCCTGGATCAGAGACAAAATCAGCGGGAAGAGTCCAAACATGCGTATTATCTGTGTCGAGCCCGCGGCCTGCCCCACTATCACCAAAGGTCCCTACGCCTGGGACTATGGCGACGTGGCCGGACTGGCGCCAATTGCCCTGATGTATACCCTCGGGCACTCCTTCGTTCCACCGCCAGTCCATGCCGGTGGCCTGCGCTATCATGGGATGGCTCCAATCATATGCCATCTGCACAGGCTTGGTCTTGTTGAGGCCAGGGCTGAACACCAGGTTGCTACCTTCGAGGCTGGTGTGAAGTTTGCCCGCACGGAAGGTATCATAAGTGCCCCGGAGCCTTGCCATAACATCAAGGCGGCTATCGATGAGGCAATTCTATGTAGAGAGACCGGTGAATCAAAGACTATCTTGATAGCTCACAGTGGACACGGGCACTTCGACCTGGGCGCCTACGAGGAGTATTTGTCGGGCAGGCTCAAGGACTACGAGTATCCCAAAGAACTGGTGGAGAAGGCATTGGCTGAGCTGCCAAAAGTGGACTGAGCAAGACTACTGGCGCCATGGTAAGGAGGCGGCCATGGCGCCGGTACTGACGCGCGCCATCTCAACTTGTGGGACTTACCAGTAACCGGGATTAGGTGCCACGAGAGGGTGATGATCACAAGGTGATTTTCATGTCTTCGTAGCCCAGGTTTATGTCCGCTTCCAGTTCCTGGGCCACTTCCGCTACTTCTTCTTTGATCTTTTGCTCAAAGAAGTTCCCGACATGGATAATAATGACGCGAGGCAAATACTTCTTGAGTTGGCGAAACTGCGTGAGTTCATCCTTCAGAAATCGTGCACAGAGGTGACCCGCTTTCTTGAGCCAGTCTCCATACTCGTTTGGCCCGGCAACTTCGGTAATAAGCAGCTGAGGTGAAATATACTGCCAGCAATCGGATATTCCTACCGTGGTATCGCCGGTGTAGAACATGCTTCTACCGTTCCCGGACGTGATTTGATATCCAACGGCGGGTACGGAATGCCTTGCTGGTAGCGCCAGAACATCATAGCCAGCGATGGTTTTCCTGCCATAAGGCTCTATATCTTCGCATATGAGAGTCGGTTTCTGTTTGCTGGGGTATTCAAGGAAATTCATATACATGGTGCCATCAACAAGGTATTTGGTCACAATATCAAGCGTGTAACGCGGTGCGTGGACCGTTAGCTGCCCCTGCCAGTAATAGCCAGTGTTGGCAGCCAGAGTAACCAGATCGCGAGTATGGTCGAAGTGGTGATGGGTAAGGAGAACGGTTCTTATGTTCTTCTGTTCGGACAGCGTAAGCGCAGACGTAACCCCACCGGCATCCACAAGCAAAGCACCATCGATCAGAAGGGAGGTCAGACGTGCTCCCTTTACCTCAGATAGATGGGCACCCAGGACTCGAATTTCCACTTCACTGGCTGTCTATGACTTTGTCGGTGGCGCCAAGAAACTTCTGCCACTGGGTCAATTCTTCAGCCAGAATCTTACGGCCCTTCTCAGTCAACTCGTAGTATCGGCGTTTCTGCCTGGCAACTAGCTGCCACGAGCTCGACACAAGTCCCCTGCTTTCTAAGCGGCGTAATGCGGAGTAAATGGTGCTTGCTGTAAGATCGAAATAGCCCTCGCTCCTGCGCTCCAATTCTCTCGCAATCTCGTAACCATGTACGGGCAATTCGGCGATGATGAAGAGCAACAGAGGCTCCACAACACCCCGCAGCAACTGGCAAACGTAAGATTGCCCCATCCTGATGCTAGTATATCATGTTTGCGATAATAAAAACACTACTGGTGACGGCTGAATGCGTGGGCAATTGTGGGCAGAACGTTTTTGCAGTTCTTTCAATATCTGCTGTCGAGGCAGGTCGGCTGGTGAATTGATGTGAAGCATTCATATCGTGGCCGGTGATCCGGGGGCAACTTTCCTTGACGATGCTATTTCAGTGGAGTAAATTTAGCAGGGTAAACTCACAATAGCGGTGGGCTCACCAGTCTATGTCTACACTTCTATTAGACAGGAACGCGGTCGATACTCTGATGAAAATGTCAGAGGTCATCGGCGTGGTCGAAGAGGCCCTGAGAATGTGGGGGAGGGGCATGGCAAAGATGCCGACAAAAGTTTATCTTGCCGTCGAGCATGGCGATTTCAGGGCAATGCCTGCCGCCTTGCCAGGATGTGCTGGGGTGAAATGGGTAAACACACATCCTCAGAACCTCTCTCGTAATTTGCCTTCGGTCATGGCCGTCATCATATACAACGACTCGGAGACGGGATATCCATTAGCAGTAATGGATGGTACCGCAATCACAGCCTATCGAACCGGAGCCACAGCAGCTATTGCCTCAAAGTATCTGGCGCGGCAAGATTCCCGTACAATTGGAATCATAGGGGCTGGTCGTCAGGCATACACACAGATACTCGCGCATGCCGAGTTGTTTAATGACTTTTCAATAAATGTTTTTGATATTTCTCTAGATGCGGTGAATAGACTGATCAATTCCTTCCCGCAGTTTCAGATCAAGAACTGTTCCATAGAAGAGGCAGCGGCGTCAGACATAGTGTGCACTCTGACCCCTTCACATAGTCCGGTTATTCGGAAGGAGTGGACAGTTGCCGGTACGCACATAAATGCGATCGGTGCCGATGCGGCGGGCAAGGAAGAACTTGACCCTGCGATATTGAAGGAAGCGATCGTCATCGTTGATGACCTGGCACAGGCAAGTGCCAGCGGGGAGATTAACGTCCCCATCCGCAAGGGTATATACAGTATTAACCAGGTGCATGGAACACTTACCGAAGTAGTCATGGGCAAGAAGAGAGGAAGGACAGACAATGAAGTTACTACTGTATTTGATTCCACCGGAATTGCTATCGAGGACATAGCTGTGGCGAGACTCCTCTACGAGAAGGCTGAGCAAACGGGTGGTTACCCGTCAATTGACCTGGCAGGAGCATAAGACAGAAATGCGCCTTCTGGCCTTGGATATCGGTGGGCTGACTCAAGACATACTCCTCTTCGACACTTCCCGTGCCATAGAGAATTGCGTCAAGATGGTCATGCCGTCACCCACTGTAATACTCGCCAACAAGATCATGGCGGCAACGAAGGCAAATCGCAGCCTTTTTCTTACCGGTGTAAACATGGGTGGCGGGCAATCGAAAAAGATGCTGATCAACCATATTAAAGCTGGCCTTGCCGCTTATGCGACTGCTGAAGCGGCAGCCACCTTCGACGATGATATTGACAAGATAAGGGAATGGGGGGTGAGGATTGTCGAAGAAGGGGAAAAGCTTCAGAACGAGGAAGCACAAAGAATCGAGACCAGAGACCTGAATCTCTCCGCCATAGAAAGAACGCTGACAGCTTTTGATGTTGACCCTCATGTGGATGGCATAGCAGCGGCCGTGCTGGACCATGGGGCAGCACCTGTGGGGATCAGCGACCGCGTCTTTCGCTTTCAACACCTGGAGCAGATGTTGAAGCTCCGGAGGGAGTTGATGGCTTTTGCATATCTTGCCGATGAAATTCCATCATACCTGACCAGAATGAAAGCCCTGGCAAGAAGTGTGGAGAAACCTATTCCTTTGCTGGTGATGGATACGCCCATCGCTGCGGCCCTTGGATCACTTGAAGACAAGGAAATAAGGTACCGTGCACACAAAGTGATTATCAATGTCGGCAACTTCCATACACTGGCATTCCATCTGGAGCATGCTTCAGTACTGGGGTTCTGGGAACACCACACGAACCTGCTTACCAGGGACAAAGTGGAAAATCTGGTCTTGAGACTGGTCAGGGGAGAGCTCTCCCATGAAGACATCTATAACGATGGTGGCCACGGCTGCCTGATACTGGAAGGCAGGGAAGTAGTGCCTTTCGTCTCCGTAACCGGGCCTCAGAGGGCTTTGATGTCCGGCTCGAGTCTCGGACCGTACTTTGCTGCCCCTCACGGGGACATGATGCTGACAGGTTGTTTCGGATTGGTGCGAGCCTTTGCACTGCGCGTGGAAACGTGGAGCAAGGAGATGCAGACTGTCCTTGACAAAAGCCTCTCCTGATCATGATTGCACGGGGCGACGGAAGCAGAACCCATAGCGAGTACCATACAATGCCCGTATTGCTTTATACGGACGTTGGGACCGAATCTGCTGATTGCTCATGCAATGCAGATCAGAAGTCACCTAGGTCGGTTTGTCCGAGAGGCTTCAAGAAGGAGGTGTCGTTATGCCTGACAAGCACAAAGCTATTCTTTTCGTGGGCGAACGTTGTGATGCCGCAGGTATCCAGTCTGATATTCCAGAAATGGGAATTGTCCAATCCCAGAAGGACACAAATCATCACCTTATGTACTACCCGGTGAGATACTAAAAGGACGGTACCTTTGTGCTTCGCTATCATCTGATTCACTAAGCGATTGACTCTTTTCCTTACATCGTCCAGGCTTTCACCATGCGGGACTCTTGCCAGGTGAGGACTATTGAGCCACTCAGAGTACAGCGCTCTATACCTTTTCCTGACTGTGTCGTGAGAGAGCCCCTGCCATTCCCCGTAATCGAAGTCGATAAGTTCCTGGCATGGTATGGCATCTACGTGGTGGGTGGCGCCGACCTTCTCCGCGGTCTTGAAGGCCCGCTTCAACGGGCTTGAATATACTGCCTCCATCGCCATGGGTTCAAGGTATTTTGCCAGCAGGTCCGCCTGTTTGATGCCGGTTTCGTTCAGCTCAACGTCCGCCCGCCCCCTGAATATCTCCCGTGCATTCCAGTCGGTATTACCATGCCTTACCAGCATAATCGTGGTCACTGGCGCGACCTCCTTTGTGTCTGTTGTGTATCTGGAGAAACAAAACCAGAACTATGCATGATAATACTGCTAACGCTGGATTCCCGTGCCAAAGCTTTGTGGTGACTAAGGCACTTCGCGCACGACATGTCAGCGTATATGCTAATCACTGTTCTACACTATGATTATGACGCAACGCCTTACTTGAAGCAATCAATTACGACTACTGAATCCCCTGGCAAAGCTGGTGCCGAGACTGTCTTAATCGTATACGAAAGTACTGTTACTAACTGGTGATTTACAGGGAATCGGGCAGGTATTAAGCTATATTCAAATAATATCAAGGGTTGTTGCATATGACTGTAGAAATAAATGGTCAAACATACTATAGGACTGCTGAAGTCTGTCAGATAGTCGGTATAGGGAAGAGCACTCTGTTTCGCTGGGTCAGGCAGAATATCGTGAATGACGCCGAATATAGAGATAGGAAAGGCTGGAGGCTATTTACGGAGGCCGAACTGCAAAGCATTACAGCAGAGACCAGCAGAATTCAGAGGAACCATATGGCAAAGACGGGAAAAATATCACCGGTTTTGAGATAAGCCAGGAAAGGAGAGTTATTATCCATACAGAAGTGGACAGAATTCTTTGAAGCGACGAGCGTACGCCGGAGATGTGGATTTTGCCACTTCGGACATGGTATTGACTCGGACTTTGGAGATTTTGTTTCAGTGACCAAGGAAACTGAAGGAGGTACATTATGGCAACTACCATGACTAAAAACCAGCAAGCCAGAAAGGCGGTAACCAGAGATGAGAAGCAAACGGCCGAGCTTGCCTCCGAAATCCCCGAGGAGGTTAAGGATCCTCTGAATGAACTGATGACTCAAGCTCAAGCGGCCTATGTGTCTTGTCTGCAGGCTCAAAGGAAGGTAGCCGCAGCGTATCAGGAACGACAACGCGAAGGGGAGAAGACCTTCAAGAAAATTGAAGAACAAGCCGCGAACACTTGTGCCGAAACGCTACAAAAAGCTGCCCAAGCTCTGGAGAAGGCCGAACGGGAAGCCGAGGAAGCGTATAAGGAAGCGAAGAAGAGAGCTGAGCAGGTTTATCAGGAGAGCGTGAATGAAGCCTTTAGAGTACGCAAGGAAACCGTCGAGCGAGCCTGGCAAGACACTAAAGGAGATTCAGAGAGAATCTGGAAGATCTTTCAGGGTGAAATCGACACCTAGAGAAAAGGCAGACTATTATGCAATGGAAAGAGACTGGCATGATTCATTTCCAGTCTTGCCATTACTGAATAATAAATGAAAGGGGGTGACATTATGGGTGATACCGGTAAAGATGGTATCGTTACACTGGGTGGGCGTGAGTTTAAGCGAGCAAAAAATGGAGTAGACGAAGCCGAGATAGGGCCTTTCATTGACGAGCTCATCAGGGAGCGAGATGGATTGGCCCAATCTCAACATCATGTTGCATCTCTTACAAAACTTGCAGAGACAACGATTGTTGAGGCCGATCGACTGGCCAACAAGATCAAGGCGGAAGCCTCGGAGCAGGCCAAAGCTGAGAGTGCTGCCATCATAGACAGGGCCAGAGAGGAAGCACAACAGATGGCAGAGAGGACGCAAGTCGAAGCCATGGAAGCTGCCAATAGGGACGCAAACAATATCCGGTCTCAAGCCAGAAGGGAAGCAGCGATGCTGCTGGGGGAGGAGAAGAACAAAATCTGGGATGAACTACGCAACGTTGTGAATGAACAGTTCAACTATCTGGCAGAGAAACTGGAAAGCCTTAAGCAGCAAGCAGTGGCGGCACAGGAAGATTTCAAGAACAACATGTCTCAGCCAATGCAAGAGACCAGTGCCGTAACTGGAGAATATGAAGAGGAGAAGGGCACCGCACCCGTTGGCATTAAGGAAGAGGGCGTCGCCGCAACAACGGCAAAGGAAGAGGTTAGCGATTCTACCACTACAGGGAAGAAAGAGGAGAGCGATTCTGCCACGATGGAACCGCGGAATGACTTTTACGAATCGCTAGCGCCAACGCAAGTTGCGGACCAATCGACGGAGAGTTTCGACCTTTCCAGGTTTTTTGAGATGGAAGACCGGGCAGAACAGGGCGAGGCACAATTCGAGGTGGAAATCCTGCCTCCG
>JBKHJJ010000059.1:0-8366 GCA_046538185.1 Dehalococcoidia bacterium | reverse complement strand
AATCGTACTTCCCGGGTGATTACGCTTCATTTGATGAGTTCAATCAGTACAAGTATAGCCGCGAGGGCACTTCCAAGTAGCTCTCTGTGCGCCTCTCTCCGGTGACGGAGGCGGGAAGAGACTCGACTGAGGCTCTTCCCGCCTATCCTATAATATATCACAGCGGACTTATACAACGTCATAACCATGCAAGTTCTTATGTTGCACGGACCCCCTCACAGCAAATTGACGAGCCTAACCAGTATGAAATATAGAGAACCGATGTAAAGGGAACATCGGTTTCGACTTACGAAGCCATTCATGTTCTTCTTCCAATAAAAGCTGATGTCCCTCCTCAATCTTGGTAAAGATTTTCAAGCACGGCTTTGCCATTGGGGTCAGACATAGTTTGAGCAGCCTCAGCGTAGAAAGAAGCTGCTTCGCGTACTGTCTCGATGGCCTCCTTCAGTATATGCATCTCCGATCTCTGTATTTGAACCTCACCTTTGACCTCAGACTCGGACGGGAATTCCGAGTGCTGGGTCGGTTCAGACCAGTCTTCGCCTAATCTCGTCTCTTGTGCAGAGAACTATTTATCATCCTGTTGTAATGCTGCGTTCCTTTTCCAGCAACCGTATGTGTCCTGCCTTTTCATTGGCTAACCAGGGGAACATGCATTTTCCTTCGGTGCTGCTTGTCTTCTCAGCTGCATCACTATAAAACTTGTGGGCACCTTGTTGTCTCTCCAAAGCAAGGTTCAGCGGTTCCAGTTCGTTCATGGTGTTATCCTTTCAGCTCATTCGCGTCTGGGATCAATAGCGGTATTGCTATAATTGTAGTTGCCTCCCAGACAGATATCCTTTTATTGATTGTGTAAGAAGCCCAGTACTTTTGTGGTTCAGCGCGGGAATCTGAAAACGCAATTCATGGAAGTAAATCTGTGAGGCAAATCTGTTGCTTCAGATCAATGCCAACCAGCTTCTGGTGAGCAGGGCGAACTGAGAGACTTCCCGTGATACACTGTTATCTTAATTGTAGCAACGTGTAGAATTGAGTTTAACACCACCAAAAAATTACTGCAATGCTTTATGATGGTTGGTCGATGCTGATTTCTGTCCGGTTTGCCTGATGTCCTCTAGTATGACCCCTCTCATTTTGTGTATAATCTATACAACAAAACAACAAATCACTGCTATCTCGTTCTTATTGACCTCGCAGGATGAAAAGGTTTTAGAAATGGGGATTGTAAATGAGTAGTAGCGGTTATGAGAGGAGAGATTCATACCATGTTGCGACTGTGCATGAGAGTTTCCTTGCAGAGGTCTTGATGATGCTCCGCAAGCCGCAGAAAGAACTGCCCTCTAAATACCTGTACGATGAACGCGGTTCACAGTTGTTCGAGCGCATATGTGATCTGCAAGAATATTATCTCCCCCGTATTGAAGCTTCAATCATGCAGGCTTGTATCAACGAGGTAGCCGAGAAAATCGGACCTCGTGCCTTCTTAATTGAGTATGGGAGCGGGAATTGTGAGAAGGTGCGCTTTTTGCTAGACAACATACATGATCCGGTAGCTTACGCTCCAATTGATATATCGTGGGAGCAATTGGCACATGTGGCAAGGGGGCTCGCCTCTGAGTACCCAGGACTGGAAATATGCCCGGTCTGTGCTGATTTCTTGAGTCACTTTGATTTACCAACACCGAAGCGTCCCGCTGAATGCATCGTTGTGTATTTCCCAGGTTCAACGATTGGCAACCTTGACCCCATTTCAGCGACACGTTTCCTGGAGAGTGTAGCTGGAGTTTGTGGCAGAGGTGGTGCCCTCCTGATTGGTGTAGATCTGAAAAAGGCTCCGGCGGTACTTCACAGCGCCTATAATGATAAGGAGGGCATAACCGCTGCATTTAACCTCAACCTACTACAACGACTTAACCGGGAACTCGGATGCGATTTTCAGCCTGAGTCGTTCCAGCACTATGCGTTCTATAATCCGTGGGAAAGCCGGGTTGAGATGCACCTTGTCAGCCAGCGGGATCAAGTGGTTCATATCAACGGGGAACCCGTTGCTTTTGACAGAAACGAAAGCATCTGGACGGAAAGTTCATATAAGTACAACCTCGACGAGTTCGAGCAGATAACCACGGCAGCGGGGTTCGAGGTAGAGCAGGTATGGTTAGATGACCAGCAGTGGTTCAGTGTTCAGTATCTGGTAGCAAGGTAGGGCTGGATGGCCAGCACCTAAGGTTTCCAGATCATTTGCAGGGCATAAGCCTCACCATGTCTTTCTCTTTTAGCACTTCTCCCAGGGCGGATACCGTATAATCCACCTCTTCTTCCGTCGTATAGCGGCTTAATGAAAACCTTACTGAGCAGTGCGCCTCCTCTTCAGTTCTTCCCATGGCGATGAGAACATGCGTCGGTTCGGGAGAACCTGATTTACAGGCTGAACCTGACGAAAGCGAGATACCATTCTGGTCGAGAGCGATAACAATCGATTCGCCGCGTAGCCCGGGGAGAGTCAGGTTGAGCGTGTTGGGCAACCTGTACTCAGGATGACCGTTCAGTCTAGCATCTGGCACCAAATCCCTGACTTTACTCTCTAATCGGTCTCGAAGAACACGTATCCAGTCAGAGGTTCGGAGATTGGATGTGGCCAGTTCCGCTGCTTCGCCCAGGCCTGCAATAGCAGGAACATTCTCCGTGCCTGCCCGCAGTCCGTTCTCCTGCTTGCCCCCGTGAACAAGTGGCTCCAGCTCAATTCCCTTTCGTACATACAGCGCTCCTATGCCCTTTGGAGCATGGAACTTGTGACCGGAAATGCTAAGCACGTCTACACCAAGCTTGTGAACATCCACTTTGATTTTGCCCACTGCCTGCACAGCGTCGGTGTGAAACAGCACACCTCTTTCGTGGCAAATCGCAGTCAACTCCTCAACTGGCAGGATGGTGCCCACTTCATTGTTAGCCATCATGATGGAGACGAGGATGGTATCTCCAGTTATAGCATCGCGCAATTTTTCGGGCTCCAGCCAGCCAGTCTCGTTTACACTGAGATAGGTAACCCTGTAGCCTTGTTTCTCCAGAAACTCACAGGCGCCAAGTACCGCTGGATGTTCTATTGTGCTTGTTATGATGTGGTCGCCCTTATCGCGCATTGCAAATGTAACCCCTTTGATGGCGAGGTTATCAGCTTCTGAGCCACCGCCGGTGAATATTATTCTCCGCGGCTGGGCGTTGATGAGCTTGGCCACCTGGCGGCGGGAATTCTCCAACGCTTCCCGGGCAACCGCCCCTGTCTTGTGTATACTGGATGGATTACCAGCCTCATCACGTAGATAAGGTAACATGGCTTCTCGTACTGCATCATCGACCTGCGTTGTGGCGTTGTTGTCAAGGCAGATACGTCTTTTCGGCTTTGCTCGTGCTTCCTCAGAATTTGACGAATCATTTTGATAGGCTAATACCTGCCTATTCACTGAACAGCGAGTCTCATACGTACCGGACTCGACCTTTTGCACGTCACACAGGAGGGCCTTGTATACTGGGAAACCAGAGATTTTGTCGTAGTTTTTAAGATCTGTGAGTTCATTGACATTCCATTCTCGCCATGCCTTGGGCCCGATCGGTGTTCCACCACCAAACATAGCCTCAACGCATCCCTTCATAAGGTCACCGGTGATCTTAGCTCTGAACGGAACACTCCCTCTCAGCGTGGTTATTTGAACCAAGTCACCGCTTCTAATATCCCTCTCCTCAGCATCCTCAGTGTTCATCTCGACTATGGGCTCTGGAGTATCCTTGACCAGTCCTTCAATACCATGATGTTGAGATCTAAAATCAGTTTGCGGCCTTGCACCGGAGTTAAACACCAGAGGAAAACTTTTGGCTGATTCCGGGCTACCCAGCGGTCCTTCAGTCGGCTCAACGTATTTCGGCAATGGTTCATAGCCATATTGTTCGAATACTGTAGACCACAGTTCAAACTTGCCTGTCGGGGTATCGAAACCGGGTTGGCCATCTCTGCGCAACCTGCCCTTCTGCCACTTCTTGTACTCCAGCATGGGGGTTGGAATCCGTACCCATCCACCTGCTTCCTTCACATCTTCGAGAGTGTACCCTGAACCTTCCAGTACAAACCGGAGCATTTCCTCTTCAGTCTGAGGAAATAGCTGCCCATACCCGAGATGCCTGGCCAACTCTGCCATGATGAGATAATCGTTCCGCGCTTCTCCAACTGGCTCGATTATTCGCTCTCGCAAACGAAATACCGGACCATATGTCATATATGAATAGTTCTCAAACAGTGTGGTGGCAGGCAGAACTATATCGGCATACGCGGCATCAGCCGTAAGCTGGCGGTCGATGCATGCTACAAAATCAAGTCTGGACAGAACATGCCTCCAAACCGGAGATTGTGGCCATGATGTAAGCAGGGAAGCTCCCTGGATGATTAGCCCGCGTGTCTGGCATGGATGACCTTTAAGAACGGAATCAACGAGTGCAATGGCGTGCGATTCCCCACGATAGTTGCTATAAATCGGGAACTCACTGCGGCCGATAGCCATATCCAATTCCGGATTTGCAAGGTTGCAGGAACGGTTGACAGGGAATTCACTATTCAACATCGTAAGGCCGATGCCACCGGGCACATCCAGTTGATCGGCGAGGGCGAACAAGGCCAGCACTGCCCTGGCTGATTGAACGCCACTATTGGAGTACTCGAGGCCAGTATACATGAGCAGTGAAGCACCACCAACTTTACTTATGCGTCGTGCAAGGGCTTGTATTGTCTCTGCCGGGACCCGGGTGATGTTCTGTACTACATCTGGAGGAAAGTGCTGAACATACGTTCTCAGCTCATCAAAGCCGTAACACCAGTTCTCGGCAAAGTCTTCATTGTAGAGGTCTTCGTCTATCAATACGTATATCATGCTCAAGGCCAGGGCATCGTCGGTCCCAGGCCGAATGGGAACCCACTGAGCATTGGTGCGTGCAACTGTCTCCGTACGGCGGGGGTCGATAACAACAATATTCGCACCGCGCCTGGCTGCTTCTTCTAGCCGGTGCATATCTGAAGGAGGTGAATCAGTTGCCGGGTTCGTGCCCCAGACTACAACCATTTCAGCATTCTCTATGTCGGAGAACATGTTCATCTGCATCCGGCCCATGGTCACGTGGGGAGCAATCATCTGGAGGGATACGTAACACAGCGCTCCCACTCCGGTTGTATTAGGAGAGCCAAACGGGAATAGAATGTTGGAGGCAGAAGATACGGTCACTCCCCGGGGCTGATACATATCACATAATGACAGCTCTTGCGCCCCACGCCCGGTGTAGATGGTTACTGACTCCGGACCAGACTCTTCCTTGAGTCTATTGAGATTGGCGACGATGATGGCATATGCCTCATCCCATGTAATACGTTCAAAGTTGTAGGAACCCTTGGACCCCACACGCTTCATAGGGTACCGTAGCCGGTGCTTGGAATAGACGATCTCCGGTGCATGCTCAGCACGCCGGCAAATCGTACCCAATGTATGAGTGCTATCGGCCCTGATATCAACCAGCTTGCCATTGTTGAGTCCAACCTCCACCCAACACCCAGCCGGACATATGCCACAGAGCGCCTTTCGCCACTCCAGGCCATACTCCTGCCCGGCATTGCTCCTATGCATCAGTCCCGTCTGTGATTCTTGCATGTTTCTACCTCTTAATAAAAAGAATTGATCTCTGTTGCTATAGCCTTTCGAGTATGTCCAGAGCTCTATCTCGAGCTGCTCTCTCCAATTCCGAAATATTCTTTGTCGAAAGCCTGTCAAGGAATATAGTGAGTTCCCTGCTTGTTTCTTCAGCCTTGATTCTGGCATGCTGGCTATTCAGCGCCTTATGGCCTTGAAGTTTGCGTGGTCCTTCACTACCTCCTTCAGCAAAGTACCAGTCCCTGAAGCCATTACCACAGCCGACCAGGAATAAGAGATATCCTAGAGGGGTCGCAATCGGGGGGATACCCAAAGTAAGCGAGCGTGCGGTATCTCTTTGCCCGGGACTATCATATTCAACCATCATATGACCACCTGGTGGAAGCAAATCAGCTAGATGCCTGAATAGCTGAACCGTCGTATGTGAGGGAATGCTGAGGGAAATTTCTTCTCTGGAGCCAAATCTCAGTTTCGGTGCAAGGTTGATGACCTCTATCCAGTTGTAAGCCGGGTACCTGCCTTGACTGTGAAGCCCCTTTATTACCGGTTTTTGACTGGTCTCCCCAAGCGCGTTTCGGAGGAATGCCTGGAAGTAAGTTGCCCCAAACCGGTTCTTTGGTCCCATCATAACTATTAGCGGATTCCCCTCCAGAGTCTTTCCCTGAAGATCGCCCAGAACGTGTTCCTGAACACCCGGGGAGGTCCACCCTTTCTCTGTTAAGTCATCAATGATGGATGTTCTGGCTGACATCAATTTCCTCTCAATTGGGCCGCTAATGAGGTAGGGTCTGTCACTGGCTTCTGGCAAGAGTATCCCTGGCATACGTAAACGGTAGGCTGGTTGTCGATCATTCCGCGGTTCTCAAGTAATGTAAGCTCTGGCATTGATGATGAGTCATTGGGGTCGTAAGCAGCTATTACTTTGTTGGGCATCCATGTAGCGCACAGAGTCCTCAAAAGCTCGGATGTGGCTGAGTCATCTACGGGGCCAATTATGGCGATTTCCCCTGGCTCAGATAGGTAGAAGTCCAGAGAGCAAAGCCAGTTGCCGAAGCCAAGGGGGTATTTGGGCATAAGCTCCCGCACCATTGTCAGTGCGCGTGCCGCGATCTGTTCAAAGGCGTGGTTGTCAGTTAGCCGCCCCAATTTGAGCAGGACCATCGTAGCTGCTGAGGCCCCACAGGGTAGTACACTATCAACCGTGCTTTGCGGGCGAATAAACAGGTTCTCATGTCTTTCTCCCGTATCGTAGAATGCCCCGGTAGCTTCATCCCAAAATTGCTCAACCATTGCCTCGCCAAGCCTGATAGCCTGGCTTAGCCATTCTCCCTGAAAAGTAGCCTGGTGCAGGGTCAATAGACCATCGATGACTGTAGCATAGTCATCAAGGTAGCCATCGACTCCCGGTTTGCCATCCTTCCAGGAATGCATAAGGATTCCGTCCTTTAGCATTGAATCCAGCAGAAACGAGCCATTTGCCCTCGCCGCTGCCAGGTAATCGGGGCGGTCGAGAGCACAGGCAGCTTCAGCAAGGGCTGTTAGCATTAACCCATTCCATGAGGCCAGAACCTTTTCATCGCGACCTGTTTTCACCCTCTGCTCTCGTCTTTTTAGTAATGACACTTTTGACTGCTCAATAACGGGTGATATTTCTGGATCAAGCTCTTTAGCAACATGGAGAATATTCTGTCCCTCAAAGTTGCCTTTGGCGGTAACACCAAAATGGTCGGCAACAACCCGGCCGTTGTCCTCTCCCACAAGTTCCTTGATTTCATCAAGGGTCCACAAATAATACTTGCCTTCCATACCTTCGCTATCGGCATCCTGTGCACTGTAGAAAGCACCTTGAGGCGCTGTCATCTCCCTGATGGCGTAGTCGATGGTTTCCTCTACCACAGAACGGAAAAACTGCTTACCTGTTACAAGGTAGGCATGTAAATAGGTTCGAATGAGCAGCGCATTGTCATACAGCATCTTCTCGAAGTGAGGGACAAGCCAGATACTGTCTGTGGAGTAGCGGTGGAACCCTCCTCCGATCTGGTCGTAGATGCCTCCTCTGGCCATCTTTCCCAGGGTGAAATCAACTATCTCCAAAGCCTGTTTGTCCTGGACACGATTGAAGTACCTTAAGAGAAAATCAAGCACCAGCGGCTGCGGGAATTTGGGGGCTGAGCCAAAGCCACCATTCTCTTTATCGAAGTCCTTTTGGAGAGACAAAAACGCTTTCTTAAGAATATCAGCAGTCAATGGCTCCTCGGAAGTGCCTGACCTGGCTCCCTGTGATAGCGCATCAACTATTTGTCTCGCCGTACCTTCAATCTCACCTCGACGGTTTTTATAGGCGTCGGCGACGGCCTGAAGGACTCTGGTAAAGGCCGGCATGCCATATCTGTCCTCGGGCGGGAAGTAGGTGCCACCGAAGAAGGGTTTCTCGTCAGGCGTTAAGAATACGGTTAAGGGCCAGCCACCGCTTCCGGTTAAAGCCTGAACCGCCTGCATGTAGATGCTGTCGAGGTCAGGTCGTTCTTCCCTGTCCACCTTGATGCTGACGAAATTCTTGTTTATGAGGTCAGCGACGTCATCATTATCAAAGCTCTCATGTGCCATGACATGGCACCAGTGACAGGCCGAATAGCCGATGCTGAGCAAAATAGGTTTATCCTCGGCTTTGGCACGGTTCAACGC